>JAHENZ010000119.1 GCA_018609755.1 Salinivenus sp.
GATCAACTGGCTCGCCAACAATCCGCCGTCGAGCGTGGAGGGGCAGAGCCACCTGCTTCGCACGCTTCTCGCGACGGATCTTTCGTCCCTAGCCCCGGCGCAGGAGCGACTGGTCACCCAGCTGCAACAGCGCATTCGGGTGGAGGCGACGACGGCCTACCTGAAGGCGCCCGCGAGCGAGGACTACGGCTGGATCTTCAGCAGCGACGTGCGGGCCACCGCCTTCGGCCTCACGGCGCTCTTGGAGGCCACGCCGTCCGATGAATTTCAGCAGTTGGCTCAGCGCATGATTCAGTACCTCATGGACCGGCGGCAGCAGGGCCACTGGGCCTCGACGCAGGACAACGCTGCCGTGCTCACTGCCTTCCAGCGTTACGTGGACGCCTACGAACAGGCCGCGCCCGACCTGACGGCGTCCGTCGAGATGGCCGGGAAGTTCCTTCTTGACGCGACGTTCCAGGGCCGAAGCCTCAAGACGACCTCCGAAACTGTTGACACCGACGCGCTGCCATCTGGGCGCGAGTTACCGCTCGCCGTCACAATGTCCGGGGCGGGGCGGCTGTACTACTCGATGCGCCTCACCACCTACACGGACGCGCCGCAGGAGGCCCTCGATCAAGGGCTGCGGGTGGAGCGAACGATCCAGCGGCTCGACGATCGGGGCGAGGCCATGGGGGCGCCAGTGCAGACGGGCAATGACACGATCACGCTGAAACCGGGGGCGCTGGCGAAGGTGACGCTGCGGGTATCATCGCCCACGAGCCGCACCTACGTGGCGGTGGACGACGCTATGCCCGCCGGGCTAGAGCCGGTAAACGAGGCCTTTGCGACGACGAATCAGGGCCTGGTGGACGAGGCCAACACCGGATCGGACCGGTGGTGGGGCACCTTCACCCACACCGAGATGCAGGACGATCGGGTGGTCCTGTTTGCCGATGAGTTGCGGCCGGGCGAGCACACGTACAGCTACGTCGCCCGCGCCACAACGCCCGGGACGTTCACGCACCCGCCCGCCGAGGCAGAGATGATGTATCGGCCGGAGACGCACGGGCACACCGCCACCGGGACCGTGGTCGTGACGCCGTCTGCGGCCTCAGCGGCCGAACGGTAAGGGCCCGGTGGCCTCATTCATCGGGATGGTTTTGAATGTATCGACGGATGTTTCGGAATGCATTCCGGGATCGTACAATCCGGTCGTAAAACCGGGATTGCCATTCGAATTCCGGCATCCCATTTCGCCGGATCCGTTTGGTGCACATCGATTTGTATTGGCACATGATGGCGCCCAACGAATGGGCATGTAACCGGAATTCGTCGTTGGATTGGGTTTTCCCCGCACCCGTAGATTCGTCTCGGCGAGACGAATCTACGGCGGGGTGATCGGTGGCATTATTGCCAGAATAAAATGGGGATTCGGTGGTAATCCCGATCAATCCGTGAATGTGATCGGGCATCACAATCCACGAATCTAATCGTACATATGGACGCACCGACGGCGTCCGCCGCCATTCCTGCGCCGCGATGCACCCGGCCGACGACAATCCCACGACGCCGTTTCGAACCCGCCCGAAAAACGGCCGCCGGTCCGCCGTACAAACCGTCACAAAATACCACGCCGATCGTCGATAATCCCACCCATCGAGGCGAAGGGTACCAGAACGGTATTCCTTGTATCGCGACATGGGGTGATGTGTCATTCACCAGAGACGTGTGCCCACTAGACACGTGTGGCCCACCTGAAATAACGTCGGCAAGGCATTCGACCTCCGAAACCCACCGCTCCCCCCACGGCTACAACGCCCACCGCCCGACACACCAACGCAGAACCGAAACACCGCATGCCGGATCTCCCCATCGAGGACGTCCTGCCGGACCTGAAAGCGGCCCTGCGCGAGGACCCGGAGGCCGTGCTGCAGGCCCCCACCGGTGCCGGCAAGACGACGCGCGTTCCCCTCGCTATACTGGGCGAGGAGTGGTTGGGCGATCAGAAGATCATTATGCTGGAGCCGCGGCGCCTGGCCGCCCGCTCGGCCGCCCGGTTCATGGCGACACAGCTCGGCGAGGAGGCCGGGCAGACCGTGGGCTACCGGGTGCGCATGGACACGCAGGTAAGCCGTCAGACACAGATCGAGGTCGTCACGGAAGGCGTTCTCACGCGAATGCTACAGAGCGATCCGGCCCTGGAGGGCGTGGGCGCGGTGCTCTTCGACGAATTCCACGAGCGCAACCTGCAGGCGGACCTCGGCCTCGCCCTCACGTTGCAAACGCGAGAAGTTTTTCGGCCGGAGTTGCGCGTTCTCGTGATGAGTGCGACGCTCGACACCGGTCCCATTGCGGAGTTGTTGGACGCCCCGCTCATTGAGAGCGAGGGACGCAGCTATCCGGTCGACGTGCACTACCGGAACCGGCCCGTGAAAGACCGCATCGAGCCCGCCGTGGCGTCGAAGGTGCAGGACGCATTGGAGGAAACCGACGGCGACGTGCTCGTCTTTCTGCCGGGCGCCGGGGAAATTCGCCGCACGAAATCGCGGCTGGAGGACAATGTACCGAAGGACGTGGATCTGCATCCCCTCTTCGGCAACTTACCGCCGAAAAAACAGGACAAGGCCATTGAACCCAGTACGGAGGGGCGGCGCAAGGTCGTTATTGCCACGGACATCGCCGAGACGAGCCTTACCATCGAGGGGGTGCGCGTGGTCGTGGACAGCGGCCTCCGCCGCGCCCCTCGGTTCGACGCCAGCAGCGGCATGACGCGACTCGAAACGGTGAAGATCTCTCGGGCCTCCGCCGATCAGCGAAAAGGCCGGGCCGGACGCGTGGCGCCGGGCGTCTGCTATCGCCTCTGGACCGAGCGCACACACCACCACCTCGACCGCCACACGCCGCCGGAGATCGAGAACGCCGACCTTGCGCCCCTCGCGTTGGAATTAGCGACGTGGGGCACACCGGATCCGTCCGACCTCCGCTGGCTCGACCCGCCGCCCGCCGACGCCATCGAACGGGCCCAGTCGCTCCTGCGCCGTCTCGGCGCCATCAACGCAGACGGCACCATCACCGACCACGGGCGCGAGATGGCGGAACTAGGCCTCCACCCGCGCCTTGCTCATATGCTCATCAACGCCCAGACGCTGGGGCACGGCGC
>JAHENZ010000120.1 GCA_018609755.1 Salinivenus sp.
GCCGTCCCCTGCCCAAACGTTGGTGCCGAGATGGTGGTGGTACCCGCCCGCCGAGAGAAAGCGCGCCCCCGGATAGCTCCACACGACCACGTCGAACCCAAGCGCCTCGTGATAAAACGCGGAAGCGCGATCGAGATCTCCCACGTGAAGATGCACGTGCCCAACCGTCGTTCCGGCAGGCACTCCGGCCCACGCTTCCTCCCCTCCTGCCTCGAGGAGAGAGGCCACGTCCAGCGGATCGGTCGTCATCGAAATCTCCCCCTCGGCCGTGTACGTCCACGTGTCCCGGGGACGATCCGCGTACACCTCGATCCCCAGCCCGTCGGGATCGCGCAAGTACACCGCCTCGCTCACCCGATGGTCCGACATGCCCGGGCGAATGTCCTTTTCCTCTATATTACGCACGAAGCGCGCCAGCGCGGTCCGGTCCGGCAGGCGAAATGCCACGTGGAAAAGGCCCAGCCGCTCGCGGGGCGCCACGCGTTGTGTGCCCGGCTGTTCAACGAGTTCAATCAACGGAACGTCCTCCGTCGCCCCAAGCACCGCGCGATCCGCAGGACGGTCGAGCACCCGAAAGCCGAGGAGGTCCTCGTAGAAGGAGAGCGACCGAGGGAGATCCGCCACCTGAAGCCGAACGCGACCCAGTCGGGTCTCGTCTGGCAATCGATAGCCGGGCGGCGCGATGCCCACCGACGAGGATGAGTCAGACACAGCGGTCAAAGAGGTTCTGAGCAGTCAGTCTCGATCCGCGAGCGCATCTGCCACCGCCTCGGACAACGGCGTCGTCCGGTGGCCGATGAGCTGGTGCAGGTCATCACTCTCGGTGTAGAGGTGTCCGTCGGCAATGCCGCTGTCAGAATCGGCCAGCACCTCGGCGTATCCCTCCGGCAGCCCAACGTCGACCAGAACCTGCTTGTACTCGTCTTCCGGCAGGTCCTGGTACACGACCTCCGTCCCACTCTGTCGGCTCACCTCTTCGGCCAATTCCTCCATCGTGAACGCCTCATCCCCGCCAAGCTCGTAGACGTCCCCTTCGTGGCCGTCCTCCGTCAACACGACGGCGGCGGCTTCGGCGTAATCGGATCGCGTGGCCCCACTGATGCGACCGCCGTCCGCACTTCCCACGAATGCCCCCTGATCGAGAGCCTGGTCGATTTGCTCCGTGTAATTCTCGATGTACCATCCATTCCGGAGCAGAGTAAACGGAATTCCGGAGTCGCGAATGGCCTCCTCAGTCGCTTTGTGCTCGGCGGCCATCTGCAGCGGCGACGAATCGGCGCGAAGTATGCTGGTGTACCCCAGAAACTCCACGTCATTCTCTACTGCTGCATCTACGACGTTTTGGTGTTGGGTTACGCGCTGTCCGACCTCGCTTGAGGAAATGAGCAACAGTCGGTCGATGCCCTCGAACGCGGAGCTCAGGGTCTCCGGTTCGTCGTAATCCGCCTTCCGCACCTCCACGCCGCGATCGGCCAGATCCGACGCCTTTTCGGGGCTCCGGACGGCAGCGACGACGTCCGAGGGGGACACACCGCGATCGAGCAGGTGCTCGATGACGAGACGTCCAAGGTTTCCGGTGGCTCCGGTAACGGCAATCATTGGCGATCTATTTCGTTTGAGAGACAGTACTATGGGGTTGAACGCAGTTCGCAAGGCTGGGGCCCTCCCCAACCGAGACGTGAAGCGTAATTGGGAGTCCTCACTTCGCACGCCTCACGATTCACTGCTACAACTCAATCAGCTCGCCCCAGCCCGGTCGTTGCACGTCGATCTGCGGATGCTGCTCCTCAATAGCGTTCTGCATCCACTCTTGGGCCTCGGACTCGCCGTGGACAAGCAGCACCGTTTCCGGCGAGAGGTGATCAACGATCTTAAGAAGTTCGCGGCGATGGCTGTGGCCGGAGAAGCGAAAGCGCTCGACAGTACAGTAGAGCGGCTGCGGGCCGTGGCCGTCCGCCAGCATGACGGGCGCTCCCGGACCCTCAGCCGCCGCCTCCTGCAGCCGCCGGGCCGGCGTGCCCTCCACGGCGTGCCCCACGATAAGGACTGCGTCGCGCTCGTTCTCCACGATGCGTCGGGCGAGAATGTTGGAGAGCGTGGGCTCGAACATCATGCCGCTGCTCACCACCATGATGCCCGGCCCGTCCAACACGTCGGCCTTGGCTTCGCTGCTGTAGGGCACCCGCTCCTGATCGACACTGTAGACCTCGAAATCCTCATCCAGCCGGGGGGTCGTCTTGCGCGTATCGTCATAGATCCCTGCGATAGCGCGAAGCGAACCTGCGGTGTAGATCGGAACGTCCGCCGGAATACTGCCCTCATCCTTGAGACGCTGAAGCATTGCCAACATTTCCTGGGCGCGCCCCATGACGAACACCGGGATCAGCGCAGTGCCGTCCCGATCAATCACGCGGCTCAGCGTCTCCCGAAACCGTTCCAGCTCCTCAGGACGACTGGTCTGCTCGGACTCTTCATCCGCCCCCAGCGTCGTTTCCAGGATAAGCACGTCCGCCGTGGACGGATACTCGCCCCCAGGGATGATGGACTGAGGCTCTAAGTTGGTGTCGCTGGTGTAGAAGAGCCGTCGCTCCTCATTGTCCTCCTCAAAGCGGAGCTCGACCCCCACCGACCCGAGAATGTGCCCCGCCGAGTAGAAGCGGCCTGTGAGATCGCCTCGGCCCTGCACGCCCGTCAGGTCGAAGTCACTCTGCAGCTCGTGGGTCAGGTAGACGTGGCTGAGAAAATCGAGGGCATCCTCCGTAAACAGCGGCTCATGGGGCGTCTCATTTTTCTCGAACCGCTTTTTTTGGAGCCGGGCCGACGCGGGAAGAAGAAAATCGAGCAGCTTGCGCGTAGCGTCCGTCATGTGCGCCATCACGTGCGGAAACTCCTCCACGAGCACCGGCAAACTGCCCATGTGGTCGTGGTGCGCGTGGGTTATAATCGCATGGTCGACGTAGCTCTCCGCCCGATCCCGTACCCAGTCGAACTTGGGAAGCGAATCGGGCCCGTCGCGACGAGGATCGGTGCCGGCATCCAGAACGATCCCAGTGCCGTTGACGTCGAGGAAGTGACAGCTCGCGGCAATGTCCGCCGTATCCCCGAGGGCGAGAAACTTCATAAAATCCAGTAGAGAAACAGACCAAACAGCCCCACGCCGAGTTGACGTCGGGAATTCGCACGATCCTCCCCCCGACCGCCCGACTGTCTTGACGTCGATTAGGCCATGCCCGCCTCCGCCTTCCGGGCCTGCTTGTACTCCTTCCAGTCGTCCAGGAAGCGCTCCAGCCCGCGGTCCGTGAGCGGATGATCAAGCAGTTTCAGAAGCGTATTGAACGGCATGGTCGCCACGTCGGCACCGGCCAGGGCCGACCGCTTCACGTGGGTCGGGTGCCGGATCGAGGCCGCCAGAATCTCCGTGTCGAAGCCGTAGTTGTCGTAGATCTGCGCGATCTCCTCAATCAGTGTCATGCCGTCGGAGGAGATGTCGTCCACGCGCCCGATGAAGGGACTGATGTAGTCGGCCCCTGCCTTCGCGGCCAACAGGGCCTGCGTGGACGAAAAGCAAAGCGTGCAGTTCGTCGGAATTCCCTCCTCATCCAGCGCTCGCAGGGCCTTGATGCCCTCCTTGATCAGCGGAATCTTGACGACGACGTTCTCATGAATCTTGGCGAGGCTGTGGGCCTCATCCATCATGCCGTCGAAGTCGGTGGCCGTGACCTCAGCGGACACGTCCCCGTCTACAATCTCACAGATCTTGTACACGTGCTCGTGAAAATCAATATTCCCTTGCTTCTTCACGAGCGATGGGTTCGTGGTGACGCCGTCGAGGATGCCCATTTGGCTTGCCTCCTGAATCTCTTCCAGGTCGGCAGTGTCGACGAAAAGTTTCATGGTTCTGAGGGGGTTGTTGATAGGTGCTGACGTGACGCCTCCGACCACACTCCAGACTTCCGCCCATCGGATGCGGAAGATCCTTTCGGAAGTCGCAGTGTTAATCGCTTACTCGAATGGCAGATCCCGAAAAATCTCAGTGCATCCAATGGGAACTAGGCTATACGAGTAATCGTCGCCGGAGTTTACCGATTGAGTCTGACCGGCCTCCATCGCTATCCTCGCTCCATTCCATTGGAATCACGGAATTCTGCAAAGATCGATGGCTAGGCTGTCGACAGCCGGAACGGTTTGCCCCCCGCGAAATGCTATATCAGAGCACTCCCAACTCTGCATCTCCTCCCGTACCAGATCATTTCCGCTGATGCACCTCTGCCTTTTTGAAGATGAGCACGTCCCAAAACTTCGCCCTCTCACCGAAACGCGGGCGGTTTACGACCTGCGTCTCGGCATGCGGACACTCGTAGAGACAGTGTGTGATGAAATCGAGAGCAACACCTTACTGCTTCACACCAGATCCCTCGTCTCGGCGGTGACGGCCCAAACCCACGACGAGGCGTCCATAAATCCGGTGCTTCCAGAGGCGGACGTTCTGTTCGTGAATGGCCGATTCGTGGCCTCGGAGGAGCCGGTAGTTTCCAAAATTCGAGAGTACACAGAAGCCGACGCCCCCCCACGCGCATTTACGCACGATGGAACCCTGGTGGCCGCCTGGATGCCCAACGCAAACACGACCCTGCCGGCCGACCTTCTTTCCGCCGACGTGCTGAGCGCCGAGCCGTTTTCGGATCTGCCGACGACCCCACTCCCACAAGCCACCCTCGTGCGTCGACCGTGGGACCTGCTAGACGCCCTCCGCCCTGCCCTGCAGCGCGACGCAGCGAGGTACATTCCGTCCACCTCCTCCGCCCTCACTGAGCGCTCGCACGCCTCGGTGCATGACAGTGTCGTGGGCGTAGCTCCCGACCAAATTGTGCTCGGAACGGGGGCCACCATCCACCCTGGGGCCATTTTAAACGCCGAGTCTGGTCCCATCATCATTGATGAGGAGGCGACAATTTTCGAACAGGCCGTGGTACGAGGGCCGTGCTACGTAGGCCCCAAAACACAGATTAAGGGCGGAGCCAATATTGAAGGGGCCTCCTTTGGCTACTACTGCAAGGTCGGAGGGGAAGTCCACGACACGGTCATCCACTCGCTCTCCAATAAGGCCCATCCCGGATTCCTGGGCCACTCGTACATCGGGCGCTGGTGCAATTTGGGCGCAGACTCGAATACCTCCAATCTCCGGAACGACTACGGCGAAATTTCCGCCTACCGCCCGACTGAAGCCGACGTTGTGCCTACGGGCCGTCAGTTCGCTGGCCTTCTCATGGGCGACCACTCGAAGTGTGCCATCAACACGATGTTCAACGCCGGCACCCTGGTGGGCACCTTCTGCAACCTGTATGGCAGTGACTTTACGCCCCGCTACGTCCCCCCGTTCTCGTGGGGAGGGTCCGAGACCGGCTTCACAACCTACCGCCTCCAAAAAGCCCTGTCGGTGGCCGAACGGGTCATGAGTCGTCGCGATTGGACCCTCACCGACGCCGA
>JAHENZ010000121.1 GCA_018609755.1 Salinivenus sp.
AGCAGATTCCGCGCAGGAGATACAGACGGAAATACCGATCCGTGAGAACGTACCTAAACGACTTTTTTCAGCCTGTTGAGAACCGTGCGCAGCTAAAATCGAAACCAAACTTCAGAAACTTATTCACGGATCGGTGGCGTCACGAGATCTGCGATTGCTCGCGTTTCAGTTATGCAAGCCCACCAGTGCTGCGTCACGTTTTCCGTGTCGGGTTGAGCGCTGGTCATGGAACCGTAACGTCGTAGCCGACGACAGATTTCGGAGACAGAGCACGATTCGACACTCGACATTCTCAGCTTGACTGAGCACTAGTGGTCTGTTACACGTCATTTTGGTGTCTTGGAATCCCAAACGATCTCAAAATTCCCCAGGCAGGTCGCTCCGAGTGTAATTGAGAAGCCTCTCAGAAGCGAGCAGCTTCGCCAAGAATATTTCTCGACTGGAGATCTCAGATCTCCTTGCTCGAAATGACGTGCCGTAATTCGGGAATTTTGAGATCGCGGCTTCAACCCGCAAATTCATCTGTAACGGTCCACTAGAGGAGGAGTGGGGGGCTGTCGGGGAGGTTGGCCTCCTTTCCCGTCCAGCGCGATTGGCCGATAATTCTGTTGCAAGGGGAACCTCATTTCGTCTTCTTCAGAAGGACGATTCGACGGTGTTTTTATGCTACGGACTTTTCTTTCGAGCGCATACTGGCAGCCGGCTCTCACGGTCCTGTTTCTATTCGTGTGTTGGGGACCCGGGGCGGCCTTCGCACAGTCGGGAACGGTGAAGGGATTTGTGACGGGAGCGGAGGGGGGAGAAGGGCTGGTCGGGGCGACCGTTCTCCTCGAAACCCCGGCGGGGGAGGCGGAAAAAGCAACCACGACGGGCGAGGACGGATTTTACCGACTGGGGAGCATTGCTCCCGGCGAGTACGTGCTCCAGGTCTCGTTTGTCGGCTACCAGTCCTACCGCGATACGCTTCGGATTATTGAAGGAGAGACGCGAACGGAGAGCGTCTCGCTCGCGCCGACGACGAAAGAACTGGAAGAAGTGATTGTCGAGGCCGAGGGCGGAGCAGGGCGCGTAGAGGCCGGGAAGCAGGAAGTGCAGGCGGCGGACGTGGCCCGCATCCCGACCCCGAGCCCGTCCGGCGACATCGTGTCGTACTTGAAGTCGTTGCCCGGCGTCGTGTCGATTGGTGATCGGGGGGGACAGCTGTACATCCGAGGGGGCACGCCTTCCCAGAATCTCGTCTTGATGGACGGCAATCTCGTCTACAATCCGTTCCACCTGATTGGCTTCTATTCGGTTTTTCCGGACGACCTGATCTCCAATGCCGACTTTTACGCCGGAGGGTTCGGGGCGGAGTACTCGGACCGCATCTCCTCGGTGCTCGACGTGACGATGCGCCCGGGCAACAAGAAGTCGTACAAAGCGTCGGCATCCGTCAGTCCCTTCGTGGGGCGGCTGCGCGTGGAAGGCCCCATCATCGAAGACTCCTTTTCCTTCATTGCCTCCGCACGCCAGTCGTGGATTCGGGAGACGGCGCCCCGATACCTGACCACCGACGTTCCGCTTGAGTTCAACGATCTCTATTTGAAGCTCCACGATACCGGAGAGAACTCGCAGTGCGCGCTGACGGGGCTCACGACGGCCGACCGGGGGCGAGTGGATCCTGGGGCGGACCGGACCTTCGAGGCGTCCAATCTTGCACTCAGCGGGCGGTGCGCCCTGGCCATTCCGGGCTCGTCGGCCCTCACGACCGTCAAGAGCGGGTATTCCCAGTACAAAAACACAATTGGGGAGATGAGCGATCCGGAGCGCTCGGCCTCCATTGCCCGCGGATACACCGACTACGAACTCTCGGTACCGTACGAATCGTTCGACTTCTCCTACGGGGCCAAGGTGAAATTCAACACCTATCAGTACGAGGTGGGGGAGCAGTTCGGCGTCATCGGCGGAGCCGACGATTATTTCTTCACGCTGTCGACCTACACCGGGGTCGAGTTTTCCCCGGTGGATTGGCTTACGCTGAGTCCCAGTGTCGCGTTGGTGTGGCCGACAGAATATTCGCCGAGCATCGAGCCACGGCTGCGGGCCCAGGCCACTCCGTTCGGGGACGAGACGACGATCAATCTGGCTGCTGGGCTGTACCGGCAGACGCTCGAAAGCATCAGTGACGAGCGGGACGCGGGAAACGTCTTTAGCGCCTGGGTGCCGGCCCCGATTAACGACCGGCGCGCACAGGCCATCCACGCCATTCTCGGGGTTGAGCGCGAACTCGGGGATTATTTCAACCTCACGGTTGAAGGCTACAGCCGATGGATGAATCACATTCCCGTTCCCGAGATCAATGCACTCGCGCGGTTTACGACCCGTACGACGCTTGCGGACGGGCTTTCGTACGGGACGGACCTCCGCCTCGAATACACTCGATCCAACGTCTACGCGTTCGTAGGGTACGGCCTGAGCGTCACGACCTACCAGGCCCCCGATGGAGACTTCGGGCGATTCGTGGACGGGGCCATTGAGGAGTATTCGCCCCCGCACGATCAGCGTCATCGGCTCAATGCCGTCGTCGAGTACAAGCTTCCCTACCTCACGGCCAACGTCTCCTGGCAGCTCAGCACCGGGCTGCCCTACACCCGGCTCATGGGATTCGACTCGGTGATCGACTTCCGGGAGCTCCGCGAGGATCCGAGTGAGGACGCCGGCCGGATTCGATCCATCTTCGACCGGCCCTACGACTCCCGGTTGCCGGTCTATCACCGGTTGGACGTGTCTCTTTCCCACACGATTGCCCTCCCGGGCTCATCGCTCAAGTTGCAGGGAGGGGCCATCAACGCGTACGACCGCGACAACGTCTTTTTCGTCGATCTTTTCGAGCAGCGACGTGTCGATCAGCTTCCGGTGGTGCCGTACGTTGGAATCGAGCTTTCCATCGAATGAATGCTGGCCGTACACCATGCTCCGTTTCCGTTCGTCGGTAGGGGTCGGGGTCGTCGTTTGCGTGACAGGATTGTTTCTGGTCGGGTGCGACACGTCCGTTCCGCTCTTCGAAAATCCGGACGACCATCCCCTCTACTACAGCCTCTACGGACAGGTGGCATATCCCGACGGAGGAGCGATTCGGGTCGAGTTTCTGCGCGACTCTGTCGTGAGGGGCGCGCCGGAAACGACGCCCGGTGTGGTCACCTTTACGCGGCGTGCGACCGGCGAGATGGACACGCTTTCTGTGGCGTCCCGGCACGTGGGCCAGGCCTCGGTCTACAACTACCGAACACCGTCGGGTCTGCGACTCGGAGAAGCGTATCGGATCACAGTGCAGGGGAGCGGAGATCGACAGTCGACGGTCCGGTTTGCGTTGCCGGAGCAGAAGCCCGAGATCGAGGTGCTCGACACGCTCCGGTACTGCAATCCCCCCAATTGGGAAGATCGACATGTTTTGCCCGTCCGGGTTCGGGTCCGGAACGTGCGGAATGTGGCATACGTGGCTCTGCGGTATCGGCGCCGGGGGGGAGCCACATTAACGGGTCCGTTTCCGTGGACGCGGGCGACGACCCGAGTGGACTCGACCACCCATCGGATCTTTACAGTGCCGAACCTCAATCTTTTGCAGGTGGGAGGGAGGAGCCCCGCTGTCGTGGATTCAGCCACGGTGACCGTGACGGCTGCGGGGCCGTCCTGGCCCGGCGGAGAATTTAACGTACGTTCCATCAGTGAGCTATCGGTCCCTACACGCGATTCGAACGTCCAACGGGGGGTGGGTCTGGTGGTGGGGACGAGCAGCAAAGAGGTGAGCGTGCCCGTGAAGGTGCCTGAGATGATCGGGGACGAACTTCCCCCTTGTCCCGATTCCCAACGAGAATTCTGATGCTAGAAGAGGCCGCCAGTCGACAAAAGAACAACTGTATTGATTCATGAAACGTCAGGTACGGTGGGGCTACGTACTGATAAGTCTTTTCGTGGTGGGAGTGGGAATGAGTGGGTGCGACACCTCCGTCCCGCTGTTCGAGAATCCCGACGATACGATGCTCTACTACAGCCTGTACGGGAGGATCTCGTACCCCGACGGCGGCACGATTCGGGTCGAGCCGCTGCGCGATTCGATTCTGGCGGGGACGACGAGTGAGGCCCCGGAGACGGTCACCTTTACGCGGCGTGCGACCGAAGAGGTCGATACCCTTCAAGTGGCGTCCCGGGAGGTCGAGGGGATGCCGGTTCACAACTATCGAACCCCCTCGGGGCTCACGGCGGGGGCAACGTACCAAATCCGGGTGGAGGGGCCGGAGGGAAACGCATCTACGGCACAGTTCACGTTGCCGGAACGGCCGCCGGACATTGAGCCGCCCGATTCAATTCGGTACTGCCAAACGGATGGACGGCTTTGCCCCCCGATTGCGGGAAGCTTTGACTTTCGGCGAGCCCTCCCCCTCCAGGTCCGAATCAACAAGGTGAAACGGCTCGCCCGCGTGTCATTGCGGTATAACACGCGGTTTGGGACGAGTGCGGCCTATGCGTGGACGAACAGCCGACAGAAAATCGATGAGGATTCGTATCGGATTGAGGTCGGTACAGACGAAGACCTAATCAGCGTGTCGGGGCAAAATCTTCCGGAGCCCGAGTTGGGACGAGCGATTTGTGATTATGCACCTCCTCCTCCGGCCATTGCGGACTCGGCGACGATAACAGCCGTAGCTGCGGGACCGGAATGGCCGGGCCAGCGGTTCAACACGGCGAATGTTCGAGAGGTCGCCACGCCCAATGCATACTCGAACGTAGAGCACGGGGTGGGATTGGTCGTCGGGACGTACGCGGCGCAGGAAGGAGTCCCGGTGAGGGTCCCCACTCCCTCCTCGCTCACGGCCTGCGCCGAGATCGATTGAGAAAAGTTCAGGTCTGTCTTACGTTCCGCGTCCATTTCCGATGAGGTTTGCACTGGACGTTGCCCTCTGCTTTGCCAATCGGTACGTTTGTGCCTGCAGGAATACTGACTTCAGAACCGAATGTCAGGGGGGCGAGCACTCATTCGGGGCAACCTGTGACTTCGGAGTGCTGGACGTTAGGCCCCCAAAGTGCCGTTTGGGTGTGAAGTTGTGAGAGTAATCGCAGGGCCACCACACTGTGGCACAGGGGTGTCGTCCTCTAAGAAGGCCTGCAATCACCTTCATCGCGCCGTTGGATTCCAACGGCGCTGCGACGGTTTTTCCTGCCGGCATAGAGCCCCCGAAGTTGGGAATAGACACTGACGGTACGTTCACGATCACGACACAACAAGCGAACAGTCCATGAGCGATCCAGGCATTGAAGCACTCAGCACCGCGGCCAACGAGAACGACGAGGCGGCGTGTCCCGTCACGCTGGTGGTGAGCGGAAACATGGTCACCGGCCACATCGTGGGCAAGTCCACCTTTGAGGCCGACACGAGCCGCATGGTGGAGATGGCCCGGGAGCAGGCCGGGTCGGAGAACGGCGCCATCGACGCGATGGGCGACCTCATCTCTGCCATGATGGGCGCCGTGGAGGGGGACGACGACGGGGCGTACGTGCACGTCTCCGTGCAGGAGGTCATGACCGGCGCGGAGGCCATTCACCTCGGCGGCTCCGTCTTCCGGTTCCGCGCAAGCGAGATCGAAGGCTTCACGATTGGGACCGTGGAGACGAAAGAAGGCTGAGACGGGGCGCTCGGGGTAGGTCAATTTATCCGTGCCTGCCCTCCCCTTTCGTCGTGCCGCACAGAGCGTGGGCGAAAGGGCGCGTGGGAGAAAAGGGGACGGCGGGGCCGGGGGAGACGGCTACGTGCTAGTGCTGCGTCACGTTCTCCGTGTCGGGTTGAGCGTTGCTCATCGAATCGTAATTTCGTAGCCGACCGCGCCCTTTGGACACAGAGCGCAATTCGACACTCGACATCCTCAGCTTGACTGAGCACTAGAGCCGTCTGCGGGGGGCTGCTGCATCGTTTCCACCTCACGGTCCTGGTAGTCGCTGAGGTCCTCGACCGGGCGTTCGTACTCGTCCTGCATGAGGGGCGAAGAGAAGAGGAAGTCGGCCGTGGCGCGCGTACAGGCGATGGGGACGTTCCACACCGCCGCGATGCGGAGGAGGGCCTTCACGTCGGGGTCGTGGGGCATCGGCTCCAGGGGGTCCCAGAAGAAGATGAGCACGTCAATGGTGCCTTCAGCAATGCGGGCGCCGAGCTGCTGGTCGCCGCCGAGCGGGCCGCTCTGCAGGCGGGTGACGTCGAAGTCAAGCTTTTCTTGCAGCAGGCGCCCCGTGGTGCCGGTGGCGAAGAGGGTGTGGTCCGAGAGGCGCCCACGGTTGTAGTCGGCCCACTCCAGCAGGTCGGGCTTTTTGTTGTCGTGGGCGACGAGGGCGATGTTTTTCTTCTCCTTCATCGTGCGGGTGGCGGGGGAGGGCATGTCGGGACGGCCACGAGGGCCGGGGTGGTGAAAGTATGGAGGTGAACGACCTTGGGGACCCAATCCTCTCCGCGAAGTCGGAGATCCGGGATTCAGTGTGCGGGAGCGCTTTGCTTCACAAAAACCAAAAAGGTGCGGGGGCTTGCAAACCGCGGCGCTACGGCACGGTGATGTCGTCGCGTTGCGCTTCCACCTCTGCTCGGCGGTCCTGTAGAAAGGGCGGGAGCATCAGTTTCTCACCGAGTGCGTCTTCCGGCTCGTCGTGGAGGAAGCCGGGCGGATCGGTGGCAATCTCGAAGTTCACACCGTTCGGTTCGCGGAAGTAGATGGAGTGGAAGTAGTTGCGGTCCTTCATGCTCGTGGGCGCGTGTCCGGCGTCGCGAAGGCGTCGCCGCAGGGCCTGCTGCTGGTCGTCATCGTCGACGCGGAAGGCGACGTGGTGCACCGTGCCGTAGCCCCAGCGGCCCTTGTGCATGTTGGGCTCGTTGTAGAGGTCGATGAACTGGCCGTGCTCAACCCCCTCCGCTCGGAAGCGGGTCCAGTCGCCGTCCTGCGGCGTGGGCTGGTAGTCGACCTGCTCGTAGCCCATGAGCTCCAGAACGTCCGCCGTGAGCTGCGCATTGTCGGGGTGAATGGTGACGCCGTGGAAGCCGCGCAGCGCGTGTTCGGCGGGGACCGGGCCGCCGGTCCACGGCTCAATGTCGGAGGTGCCCGTGATGAGTTCGAGCGGCTGGCCGTCGTGGTCCTGGAAGCGGATCACCGTCCGCCCGAACCGATCGGTGACCGGATAGAGGGTGGCACGATCGGCGGTATCCAGGCGGTCGACCCAGTACTCCACCGCCCCCTCCGGAATCGTAAACGCCGTGGCCGTGGCCTGCCCGCGCCCCACCTGTCCGTGCTGAATGCTATGGTGCGGCTTGAACGTGATGACCGAGCCCGGCGTGCCGGTCCCGTCCGCGTAGTAGAAGTGGTACATCGTCGGCCCCCGAAAAACCTCGGAGGGATTGTTGAAGAGGACGGTTTGCTTGACGAGCCGAAGTCCGAGGACGCTGGTGTAAAAGTCGACGTTTTCCTGCGGGTCGTGCGCGTAGGCGGTGACGTGGTGGATTCCGGAGACCGTGGGGGACATGACGGGAGCTCAGAATTGTGCGGAAAGACGAGAGGGAAGCGCTTCCAGGTTGAGGAGTACACGAATGAGACGTGCGGTTGGGTCCGTCACACGGACACTTTTCAAGATGAGCGGGGGCGAGTGGGCGCAGCCCAAGACTACTTGTTCACGGCGCAGCCCAAGACTACTTGTTCACGGCGCAGCCCAAGACTACTTGTTCACGGCGCAGCCCAAGACTACTTGTTCGTTTCACTCACGGCGCACTCTGAACGCACTTCCTCCCTCGAGATCCCAGATCTCTTCGGTCAGGGCGCGTGGGAGTGCGGGAGCGGGGTCAGCCGGCCTGCGAAAAATAGAAGCGAGAAATCAGAAGCAAGGTGCAATCTTCCGAGTGGTGCGACATGTTTTCCATGTCGAGTCGAGCGTTGATCGAGGGCTTGTATTCCGGCCACTGAAGCAGCATTCGGATCGACGTGTCCAATTCGGTACATGACATCTACAGCTTGACTGACCACTAGCGCAAACGTGGAGAACACGCAACACACGTCGGAACCAACGCTTTACGAAACCTACAGCATTCGTCGATTTTCCCAGTTCCGTTATGCCGTTCGTCGAACAGGAGGAGGCGGAAGCGATTGCCGCGATCGACGGGCCGCCGAGTGCGTCGCGCCTGACGGCCGACGCAGTTGCGCTGCACGACCCCGATCACCATCTCGTCCTCACTGCCGATGGGGCCTGCCGGGCGCGGTGCAGTCTGTGGTGGGCGGGGACCCCGGCGTATGAGAACCGCGAGGTCGGCCTGGTCGGCCATTATGCCGCGGCCGGCGACGAGGCCGCCCACACGATTCTTTCCGAGGCATGTGCGCGCCTCCAGGACGCTGGATGCACGTATGCCATCGGCCCGATGGACGGGGCCACGTGGTTCACGTATCGCTTCGTGACGGGGGGGACGGAGCGGCCGCCCTTTTTCCTGGAGCCCGTCCATCCTGACGCCTATCCCCGCCACTTCACCGACGAAGGGTTTGCCCCCGTTGCCCAGTACCTGTCGGCTCACGTCCCCGAGCTGGACGGGACGCGGTCGGATCCCCCGATCGACGTTAGCGTCCGGTCGCTGGATCCGGAGCAGCCGGAGGCGGAGTTGTCGCGCCTCTACGCCCTCGTGACCGATAGCTTTACGGACAATGTGCTCTACACCCCGATCTCGAAGGAGGCCTTCGTTCAGCTCTACGGCGGGCTCTTGACCGACATTGATCCGACGCTCGTGCGCCTGGCGGAGACGCCGGACGGGCGGCTCGTGGGCGTCGCCTTTCTCGTGCCGGATCATCATCAGGCGGCGCGGGGCGAGGCGGTGGATACGGTGGTGGTGAAGACGCTGGCCGTGCATCCGGACGTGGCGGGGCAGGGACTCGGAAGTTGGCTCCTCGCCGAAGCTCAGCATCACGCCCAACAGCAGGGCTATGCCCAGGCCATCCACGCCCTCATGCACGAAACGAACCGGTCGCGCAAGATCAGCCGGCACTACGGCACCCTGCTCCGCCGCTACACCCTCTTTGGGCGAGAGCTGTAATCGCGATTCCCCCATTCCTCACTCCGCATTCCACACTCCACACTCGAACTGTGAACGTTGCCCAGCTTCTCCAACGGCAGGCCGACGAGCGACCGGACGCCCCCGCCCTCATCGAGGGCCGTGGGGACGACCGGCGGGTCTGCACGTTTGCGGAGCTCGACGACCGGGCGGCGCGCGCGGCAGGATGGATGGCAGAACAGGAACTGGACTCGGGCGATACGGTGCTCCTCCTCCAGCCGATGTCAATTGAGCTGTACGTGGCCGTAGCGGCTCTCCTGCGCCGGGGGCTCGTGGCGATGGTGCCGGACGCGTCGGCGGGGCGCGAGCACATTGCCGCCTGTTGCCGGCGACGGACGCCCGACGCGATGATTGGGCCGCCGAAGGCTCACCTGCTCCGTCTCCTCGTGCCGGAGCTGTGGCGCGTGCCGACCGCCGTCAGCACGAGCCGGTGGCCGGTGCCGGGGGCGACGCGGTGGGCCACGCTCAAGGATCGGGAACCGCAGAATTCTCTGGCCGACACCAACGACGAAACACCGGCCCTCCTCACCTTCACGAGTGGGAGTACCGGTCCCCCGAAAGCCGCCGTGCGCACCCACGGGCACCTCCACGCCCAGTACGAAGCCCTGCGCGATGCGCTCTCGCTAGCGCCCGGACAGGTCGATCTCGCCACGCTTCCCATTTTTGCACTCGCGAATCTCGCCGAGGGGCTCTCGACCGTGCTCCCGGACGTGAACCTGCGCCGGCCCGCGGCGGTCGATCCCAAGCCGGTCCTTTCTCAAATCCGTGACGAGCGGCCGACCCGGACGGGCGGGTCCCCGGCCTTCTACGAGCGCCTGCTGGACGCGGACGCCGACGCGCTCACGACGTTCGATTGTGTGGCGACCGGCGGGGCGCCGCTCTTTCCGGACACGCTCCAGCGCTTCCGGGACGCCGCACCGGAGACCACCATTCTCGCCGTCTACGGCTCCACGGAGGCCGAGCCCATCGCCCACGTCGCGACGGACGAGATTCGGGCGGCGGACTGGACGGCGATGCGGGAGGGGGCGGGCCTGCTCGCCGGGCCGCCGGTGGACGACGTGGAGCTCCGCATTCTACCGGATCGGTGGGGCACGCCGATCGGGCCGTTTTCCGAAGAGGAATTCGATGCGCGCTGCTGTTCGGTGGGCACGCCGGGAGAGATCGTCGTGGCCGGGCCGCACGTGCTGCCCGGCTACCTGGAGGGGGTGGGGGACGAGGAAACCAAGTTTGCGGTCGACGGCACGCGGTGGCACCGGACGGGGGACGCCGGACGCCTTGACGACGAGGGGCGTCTCTGGCTGCTAGGCCGCTGTCACGCCCGCATCGACGACGACCGAGGGACGATCTACCCCTTCCCCGTCGAGAGCGCCGCGCGTACCCTGTCGGGGGTGCGCTTTGCCGCGTACGTGGTGCACCGGGGCGACCGCGTTATCGTCGTGGAACCCGGGGAGGGACGGTCGCCTCCCTCGCTCCAGCGAATTCGGGACCATCTGTCTTCCCCCGTCGACGAACAGATCGTGATGGACTCCATTCCGGTCGACCGGCGTCACAACGCCAAAATCGACTATCCCGCTCTGACGGCTGCACTCGACCGGCGACGCTCGTAGAGACTGTTTTGATTTCACACGCTGGCGTAATGAGTCTCGCGTGACGACTGCAACTTGGCCGATTCCAACCGTTCTTCGCTCTCGCAGTCCTCGTGAGTCTCCTGGGGAAAACGGAGCGACCTCGTGAATGAGCACGATCCAAAAATCAAAACAGTCTCTTAGGACGCCCTCGCACCCGAGTGGGAGGCTTGTGGACCCGTACAGGGGTGTCGAAGATTTGAATAAGTTGTCGGGGGAAGGGCGCTGCCATTCGCGATTCCAGCGTGTGGGGCTTACTAAATAATCTTAGCGGATCTATCGAGAGTTATAATCAGGCGCTTCCGCTCGCCTCGTGTCCCGTCCACCACGGGACGATCCTCCAGTCTTCTTGCGGATCAGTATCTTCTTCATGCGACGCGTCGGCACCGGACTTTGTCTCGTTCTGTTGTCTCTTTTCGTGGTTGGGCCCGCGTCGGCCCAGCAGCAGGGAGACCTCCCGGAGTCGGCCCAGCAGGAACTGGAGGAACGCGGGATGACCGTCGAAGAAGCCCGGCAGCGGCTCCGCCAGCTGGGCCTCGATCCCTCGCGGCCGCAGCAGGCCGCGGAGCGAGCGCGCGAGCTGGGAATTCCTCCGGCGCGCGTTCAGGCCCTCCTGCAGGCGGCCCGGGCCCGGCGGGACACCACCGGGGCTGACTCGCTTCGCCGGCGGGTGCCCGTCAATCCTCCCTATCCGGTGCTGTCGGGGACTCCTCAGATTGAGCCCGACAGCGTGTCGGTCGATCAGTTGCCCGTGGACGTGGACGTGACCGTCCCGCTCCGCAGCCGAAACCGGATTCAGCTCGTGCAGCCGGGGTTCCTCACGGCCGGGGGCGACTCCGTGCGCCTCCGCAACGTACAGCGGATCCGCGGCTCTGTGATTGAGGGCACGTGGCGCGGCGAGATCACCATTCCGGCCGATTCGAGTGCCGGGACGTGGAGCCTCTTCGTGGGGGCCTCGACGCAGGACACGACGGTGACGCTCGCCACCGGGCGGCGGCTCACCATTTTCCCGGAAGGCGAATTTCCGGAGCCCGACTCGGCTCGGGCCGGACGGGATACCCTGAAGTACTTCGGGTACGACACGTTCGAGACCATCCCCGAGGCCTTTACCCCGCAGCCCACCGGGCCCACGGATGGAAGCTACATCGTGGGACCGCAAGACGAGCTGCGGCTCACCGTGTGGGGGGGCGCCCAGTTTACGTACGAGCTGCAGGTGGATCGCGAGGGGCGGGTCACTGTTCCGAACGTCGGGCAATTTACAGTGGCCGGGAAGTCGCTCGACGACCTGCGGCAGGAGATGAAACAGTGGCTCTCGCGGAGCTACTCCGGGCTCACGAGCGATCCCCCGACGGTGTTCATGGATCTCAGCCTGACCCGGGTGCGGCCGTCTCAGATTTTCGTATTGGGGGAGGTGCCCCAGCCGGGCGGATACGTAGTGAGCAGCTACGCGACCGTCTTTAACGCCCTCTACAGTGTGGGCGGCCCCCTCCAACGCGGGACCCTCCGGAATCTGAAAGTGATTCGCGAAGGGGAGCTCGTCTCCGAGGTGGATCTCTACGACTATTTGCTGGAGGGGTACAGTACGAATTCGGTTCAACTCCGAACCGGCGACCACATATTCGTCCCCCCGCGGGGGAAAACAGTCGCGATCACGGGGGCCGTGAAGCGACCGGCCTACTACGAGATGAAGGAGGGCGAAACGATGGCCGACCTGCTCGAATTTGCGGGCGGGCTCAAGCCGAAGGCCTACGCCAAGCGGTTCCAGATTGAACGCATCGTTCCCTTTTCGGAGCGGGAGTCGCCCTCGGTGGCCCGGAAGGTGATTGACGCCGACCTGCAGGCAGTGCGGGCCGACTCGGCACAGGTGCCCCTGGCGGATGGGGATCGGGTGCGTATCCTGTCGCTCGCCGAGGCAAAGGACCCGGCCGTGAAGGCTGAGATCGAGGCCGTCACCGTTACGGGGGCCGTCTTCCAGCCGGGACAGTACGAGCTGGGGCGGAACGTGCGCACCGTGAAGGACCTCATCGAGCAGGCCGACGGCCTGACCGGCGACGCGTACCGCGAGCAGGCCGACCTCGTCCGCATCGACGATTCGTTGAGCCAGACGTCCCGGTCCCTGAACCTGGACGCCGTGATGGACGACCGGCCGCAGTCTAACCTCGTCCTTCAGGCCGGTGACAGCCTGCACGTGCCCTCGATCCGAAAAATGCAGGCCGACCGGGCCGTTTCGATTACGGGACAGGTGCGCGACCCCGGGACGTACCGCTTTCGGAAAGGGATGACGGTCCGCAGTCTGCTCCGCAAAGGCGGGGGGCTGACCGACGACGAATATCTCAAGGACGTCTTTCTCGGCCGTGCCGATCTGTTTCGCGTGTCGGCGGACGGGAAGAAGGAGCGCGTCATCCCCTTCCACCTCGGGAATGCGCTGGAGGGGGCGGGCATGGCCGACCGCACGCTGCGCCCGGAAGACGAAATCCGCATTTATCCGGCGACGGTCGACCGCCTCAAGAAGGAGTTTGTGCAGGTGAGCGGCGCCGTGAAGGATACGGGGCGCTATGCGTACCGCGACAACATGACGCTCAAGGACCTCATTCTGCAGGCGAACGGGTTTACCGAAGGCGCGTCCCTGCAGGAGGTGGAGGTGACCCGCATGGTCGAGAGGAGCGGGGAGGAGACGCTCCGGGCCAATACGATCTCTGTGCCTCTCGTGGACGAGCCGGGGGCTCCAGGAAACGTAACCTTTTCCGTGGGCGACACCACGAGAGCCCTCCAGGCGGCCGCAGAGTTTGAGCTTCGGCATCGAGACCGGGTCTTCATTCGAAAAGATCCGTCCTTCCAGCCGCAGCAGACGGTCACCGTGCGGGGGGAGGTGCGATATCCGGGCGAGTACACCCTCCTCCGCGAAAACGAACGGCTTTCGAGTGTGATTGACCGCGCCGGGGGCATTCGCGCCAGCGGGTATTTGAAGGGGGGACGGCTTTTGCGGGAGACTAAGGACTCCGAAGACTTTTTTGACCGCCGGTCCAGCGAGCAGGTGATTGTCGAGATGCGGCGGGCCGTGGAGGGGGATCCGGAGGAAGATGTCATCGTACAGCCCGGAGATGAGATCGTGATTCCGACGCAGCCCAACACCGTGGCGGTGCGGGGCAACGTGGCCAACGAGGGCCTGTTGAAGCATGAGGAGGGACGGCGCGTAGAGTACTACCTCGACCGGGCTGGCGGCACGCGCCCCAACACGGAAGCG
>JAHENZ010000122.1 GCA_018609755.1 Salinivenus sp.
AATTTTCAGGCGAGGGCAGTCGGGCGGGTTCGACTTCGCGGACTCGAAGCGCCATCACCAGCGAATGGAAACTTTGCCAGTCGAGGCCGATTTGTCGTATCAGATCCTTTCGGTCCTTTTCGCGCCCATTTCAGCTGATCTTTGTCGTTATGCCTGCGTAGGAATCTGAATCTGCTCGGAAACAGTTCAGTTCTCACAACTGAAGTCTCAAACCGCCAATTTTCGATATCATGGCCACGCGAGAGATTTCCGTTCGGGTCAGTGACCGGGCTGCCCGCAAGTATGAAGAGGCCTCCGAGCAAGAGCGACGAAAGCTTGATGCGTTGCTGAGTATGCGTTTGACGGAAGCAAGTCGGTCGACCCGCTCCTTAGAAGAGATCATGTCGGATCTCAGTCGCGAAGCGAAGGCCAACGGGCTGACGGAAGAGAAGCTCCAACAAATTCTTTCCGAGGATGAGTAGCAGCCCGCGCTTCGTCGTTGACACGAATACGCTTGTGAGTGCGGCGTTGGTGGAAGACTCCACGCCGGATCAAGCCGTTGTTTGGGCGCTGCGAACCGGCACGCTGCTTTCCTCACCGGATACCCTCGGCGAGGTGACCGATGTCCTCAGTCGCGAAAAGTTTGACGAGTACGCGTCCTGGAATCGACGACGAGAACTTTTGGAAGCGTTGGCA
The DNA here is from genome assembly GCA_018609755.1 of Salinivenus sp. GTDB lineage: Bacteria > Bacteroidota > Rhodothermia > Rhodothermales > Salinibacteraceae > Salinibacter. The sequence goes on from JAHENZ010000122.1 coordinate 676, forward strand.
GATCAATCTGTCGTCGTCGAGCCGGTCATTTCGATTGAGGCGTGTCGGGATTCGGATGATGACAAGTTTTTGGAGTTGGCCGTGGAAGGAGAGGCTGATTTGATTATAAGCGGAGATCGCGATCTTCTCGTCCTTCATCCATTTGAGGGGATTTCTATTCTTCCGCCCGCCGAATTTCTCGACTCGAAGTGGGCACAGGCATAACCCTTCGATACAGCTGAAAATGGGCTGGTGCTGCTGTTGCGCGTAGTCAGCCACGCGGGTTCGACTCCGCTAAACGAGAGTGGGGATGTAAGCGAATGGAAGCTTCGCGGGTGGAGGGTCGGCTCATCGTATCGAATTCTGTTGGACCTTTTTCCGCCCATTTCATCTGATCTTTGTCGGTTATGTCGCTTTCGTATTCTGACTCTCATCTCCAACCTTGAGGCGATGTACTCAAGTCTCGAATCCGCTGTGAAGGCTCTTTTCTTAGCACTCACAGTGCTGGCGGTCCAGCCCGCAACCAGTCTTGCTCAGCCTCAACTGGGCTTGGACGTTAAAGACGACACACTCACAAGCACAGTACTCATCCATACGCCTGTTGCGATTCCAGAGGATCGGTCTGTCGTGCTATTTACGAGAGAGCACACCTATCGGCCGAAATATAGGAAAGGAGATCAGCTTGCACGGGATTTTATCGTGATGAGGATGGGTGATGACCGTATCATGCGACCGTTTCAGCCTGAAACCAGTGGTGAAAGGAACGAGGATTGGTACTCGTGGCGAGAAGACGTTCTTGCACCGTTCGATGGAACTGTCACACGGGTCCAGGATCCTGATTCAACGAACCAACCGGGTAGTTTAAACAAGGAGGCGAGGCCTGGGAAGATTCGCTTCGAGGACGAAGACGGTGTGGTCATCTCCTTCGTACACGTCAGAGAAATCGTTGTGACGGAAGGGCAACGTGTGCAGGCAGGAGAAGTCGTAGCGAAGGTAGGAAACAATGGCAGTTCTATTGCTCCTCACCTGCATGTCGGCGCGTGGAAAGAGAACACTCCTCTCCAGATACAAAGACACCTATACGAAGAGAAACGGACGAATATGGATGCGGCTGAGCAGTGATGAATTCAGGACTTGCAGCGCCATAACCCCCGATGTAGCTGACGACGGGCTGTTGGCGTTTTCGAAAGTTGGTGTCCTCACCTGTTCTCATAAGATTCGAAGCCCGTCGCGGCTGAATATAACCGTTATATGGCCGCTCACTCTATCCGGTAACCCCGACCGTTCATGCTTGAACTCACTGCCCGAACGGCCAGCGAACTTGCCAAGATGATACGGGAGCGTAAATGCTCGTCCGTCGAAGCCGTTGAGGCTCACATCCAGCGCATAAGAACGCTGAACGCCGAGATCAATGCCGTTGTCACGCTCGATGCCGAGCGTGCACGAACAGAGGCGAAAGCCGCCGACGATACGTTGAGTCAGGACCAGCAGACCGGCGTGCTACACGGCGTACCTATCACCGCTAAGGACGGATTTGCCACGGCGGGACTCCGAACCACATTTGGCCTTCCTTGGTACGGTCGCCGTCTCAATCGATACGTTCCCAACACCGATGCAGCAGCAGTCGCGGCGCTCCGCGGAGCAGGGGCAATCGTCCTTGGCAAAACGAATGTTCCGCTTGGGTGCTACGACTGGCAGACGAAGCATCCGCTCTTTGGGCGGACGAATAACCCTCGCGATCTCGGGCGAACCCCCGGCGGAAGCTCAGGCGGGAGCGCCGCCGCCGTGGCTGCGGGAATTTCTCCGCTCGATCTCGCCTCCGACGTCGCCGGCTCGATCCGAGTCCCCGCTCATTTCTGCGGCGCTTTCTCTTTGCGCCCAACGGAAGGGCACGTGCCGACGGATGGAATGATGCCGCCCGGTCACCCCCAGAGTATCCGTCACGCCATCGTAGCCGGCCCCGTCGCACGAAGCGTGGCTGATCTACGGCTTGCCTTCTTTGCGCTCGCAGATGGCGAGCCCGCTGACACGGAACGCGAAGACCGGAGACTTCAAGGATTGCGGGTCGCGTTTAGCAGTTCGGTCGCTGGTGCGCCCGTTGCCAGAGACATTTCCAACGCCTTGCGAGAGTTCGCCCAGTCGCTGGAAGACGCTGGATGCCGCGTGAGTGAAACCGCGCCGGCAGTGGACTTCGAGACGGTGCAGCAGACGTGGGGGCTCGTTCACGGCTTTGAGTTCGCCGCTGGGCTTCCGTTCGGTATGGGGAAGCCGCCGCTCAACAAACTTTTTCGTCTAGGGCTGGTCCGGCTCGCTTTCGGGTCAGGTGGCTATTCTCGCGCTCTTGCTCGCGGCTACTCCTCAGATGCGCAGACGTATTTCCGCGCTCTTCAGAAGCGGGATGAACTTGTTCTCAGCTTTGAGTCGTTTCTTTCCAATTGGGATGTTTGGCTATGCCCTGTTGCGGGAGTCACAGCCTTCACGCACCGCCGGACGGGAGCAAACCTTGACGTAGATAGTGCGACCGTTCCCTATGCCGCTCCGCTCGGCGTATTCAACACGGTAACGGCGCTTGCCGGGACGCCATGTGTTACGTTGCCCATTGGACACGACCGGGAGGGACTTCCCGTTGGCGTTCAAATTCATGCGCGGCGCGGAGACGACAAACGTTTGCTTGACTTGGCGGAGCAGATTGAGAAGCTGGCAGACACGCCTGCAGCCTCGGCCATATAACCCAGCGTGCACCTGACGAGTTGCGCTGGTTCTTTCTGCTACGTCGGAAGCACGGCAGACCTGCGCGGACTTCGGGAAGCGCTCACGCTTGGGCGCCCATTCGCAGCTGAACTCCCAGTTATGCCGCCTGGAAACGTGGCTGTGAGCTACTGCGTTGACTGTTTCGTCCTGCTCATTGAACATTTCCAGCTCTATGTTTGAGCCTCTGGAGGTCAAGGCCCTTTCTGAGTATCGCATCTGGATCCGCTATGCCGACGGGGAAGAAGGGGAGGTGGATCTTTCGCATCTTGCTGGTCAGGGTGTGTTCAAGCTCTGGGAGGATGAGCAGAAGTGGAAAAACGTGAGGGTCGCGGAAGATGGTGCGATTCGATGGAGCGAGGAGGTCGAGCTCTGCCCGGATGCGATCTACCTGAAGCTGACAGGCAAATCTCCAGAAGAGGCATTTCCGAATCTGAAGTCTACGGCTCATGCCTGAGCTCTGTCGCTTCTACGGCGTGCGGATCAAAATGTACTATGACGATCACAATCCCCCGCATTCCCATGCGGAGTATGGAGTAGATGAGGCCTTGATTGCAATTGACACGCTGGAAGTGATCGCGGGCGAGCTTCCGAGTCGTGCTCTTGGCTTGGTATACGAATGGGCGGGAACCCGCCGCGCCGAGTTGCGGGAAGCCTGGAAGCGGGCGAAAAATCTGGAGCCGACCGGCGAGATTGAACCGCTTGAATAGTCATTCGGACAAGCGTTTTTCTGATCGGATCGTGCAAAGATGTAGGGGTCGGGTAGATCCCTGACAGAATAACCCTGCGCTACAGATGAAAAAATGTCCGCCCGGCTGCTGTCCCGTGAGGCCTCCTTCCAACCAGAACTCTACGCTTTGGGGACGGGAGCGGACCTAGACGCGGACTTCGGGGCACGAAACGGCGAGGCTCGCCTCAATCCAATCCCCCCGGATGAGCACCGAGTCGGTGTTGCTTGGGGCGGAAGCGTGAGCTACGCAATCCCCTCGTTCTTTGCTTTATCGGCACGGCTTGAGATACGTGCGCCGCGGTTTGAGTCTTGCGTTGTTCTCGACGCTTGGGCTCCGTTTTCCGAAGAACGTCTCCTTTCGAAGTTCGCGTTCGGGGCGCATTTCGGGCTCTCCGGTTTTCGTCGATAAATGGTGCAGAAACCTGCATAACACGACAGTGCGGCTAACGGTGGGCGTATGCCCAGTTCCATTGGTAGAGTCTTTCCCGTGTATCATCCTGGAACGCCGCTGCCCACGGCGGCTGATAGCGGGTCAGTGAGGGCAGGCAATCACGGCACGTACCAGATGCCGCGGTCATGGTCCAGCCAGTCGCCCACCACCACGTGGGGAAGAGCCAGGAGGCACACGAAGATGGTGTAGAAGGACACGCTGCCCGCCAGAGTGCCCGCGTTGCCAAGCGGATGGGGCACCAGGAAGAAGAAGCCCGCCGCGAGGCCAAAGGTGACCAGCGCCCCGAGCACCATCGCAGCCCAGGTGAGGGGCAGCGACAGGCGGTCGGGGGCCGGCTCGGTATCGGCCGTAGCGGTCGCGCGGGCGGTCTGCCGCAGCGAATACCAGAGCGGAAAGTAGAGTCCCACCGCGAGCATCATCGGCACGACGGCGAAGTAGACGACCAGCAGAATCGTCTCGATGCCGTCGGTGAGCCACGAAATGGAGAATCCCCCCGTGTAGAGCCCTCCGCCGAGATGGCCGATCAGGGCGAGACCGTACACTATGCCGACGGCGGTCTGCACTTCGGGGAGGTACGTGGCCAGCGGAAGCGGGGGCTGTGCGCCGAAGATCTGCGCCATGTAGGTCGAGAACGAGATGTACACGCCCGGCCACGCCAGCAATGGCACGAGCATAATGGCCCCGCCTCGCACGAAGGCCGCGAGGACTCGCTGGCCGAAGGTGGGCAGGTGGTCGGTGCCACAAAGAGCATCCATTACCTTGAGGCCCCCGTGTCCGCCCTTTGCTACGGCGGTACTGAAGGCCAGGGCCAGGGCCGGGACGGGCGCGACCAAGAAGAGCCCCAGGAAGCTTGCGAGAAAGGCGAGGTACAATACGATGTAGCGCAGGCTGAACGAGACCCGCCGGTTGCGCAGGTTATCGAAGTGCTCGTACCCGCCGTGGGGCAGGTTGAGGGCCACCATACCGATGAGGTATCCGATCATCTGTCCTTTCATCGACAGGGACAGATCAAGGATGGCGGCCACAATCCCTCCCAGCGTCAGGACGCCGAGGGTGATGCGCGAGCCCCACAGGAGCCGCGTGGCGAGGAGGGGCGCCGGAGTCCGGCGGGTGCGGGTGGGGGAGGGCGTGGCGGTAGACACCGCTGGCATGTCGGACGAGGGGCTGGTGCAACAGAGCAACGAGGTCCTACGCAGACCCGTCGGCGGCCGCGGCGGTCGCAGCGTGCTCGCCACTAATGAGACACATTGGCACGCCGACGCCGGGCTGCGTGTCGGCCCCCACGTAGTAGAGGCCCGGTGCATTCGACGCACGGTGCGGGGGCCGCAGCGGCCCGGTCTGGGTGAGGGTGTGCGCGAGGCCGAGCGCATTGCCCTTCGGCTGGCCGAAGTAATCGGCGAAGTCGGACACGCAGGCGTCGTGCTCCACCTCGATGCGGCCGCGCAGGTCGACCCCGCGCCGCGACAGGTCGTCGAGCACCGTCTCTCGCATCCAGGCGCGCCGGTCCTCAGTGTCGTCGAGTCCGGGGGCGATCGGGACCAGAACGACGACCGCGTGGTGGCCCTCGGGAGCGAACGACGGGTCGGTCGTCGATGGCGCGTGCACGTAGTAGGCCGGATTTTTGGGCCAGTGTGGGGAGTCGAAGATGCTTTCGAAGTGGGGATCCCAGTCGGTCGGGAGGATCAGCGTGTGGTGGCGCAGCGGGTCGACTTCGCCCTGCACTCCGAGGTACAGCATGTAGGCCGAGGGACCGTAGGTGCAGTCTTCCCAGTATCCGGACTGATGATCGCGCTGCGCCGGAGGAAGAAGCTCCCGCTCCACCACGTCCGGGTTGGCGTTCGACACCACCCGATTGGGGGTGCGCGTTCCCTCGTCGGTGAGGACCTCAACGTGGCCGTTGTGGCTTCGGAGGCCGGTGACTGGCGTCCCGGTCTCAATCCGGACCCCCAGGGCTCGCGCCAAGTTGGCGAGGGCATCCACGACCGATTGCATGCCGCCGACCGGGTGGTAGACGCCCTGGTTGAAGTCGACGTGGCTCATGAGCGTGTAGAGCGCCGGGGTGTTGTAGGGGGATCCCCCGAGAAACACCAGCTTGTACTCCAAGAGTTGGCGCAGCTTCGGATGCTCGACGTAGGAACGCACGTGATCGTCCATCGCTCGCAGGAGCGGCAGGGCCTCCACCGATCGCAGAAGGTCGGTGTCCAGCCAGTCCCAGATCCCCGACCGATAGGGATAGACAAAACGGTTCATCGCTAGCTCGTAGACCCGCTCGGCGTGGTCGAGGTAACGGCGGAATGCGTCGGCAGCCCCGGGCTCGTAGTTCTCCAGCTTCGGGGCGAGGGCCTCGGGGGAGGCCGGCACGTCGAGCCGGTCGCCGTCCTTCCAAAGAATCCGATAGCTCGGATCGAGTCGCGTCAGCTCGTAGGCCTCGTTCACCGATCGCCCGAACGACTGGAAAAAGCGCTCGAACACGTCCGGCATCAGGTACCAGGACGGCCCCGAGTCGAAGCGGAAGCCCTGGCTTTCGAACGTGCCGGCCACGCCGCCGAGATCGTCGTGCTGCTCCAGGAGCGTAACGTCGGCCCCTGCGTCTGCAAGGTAGCAGGCCGCCGAGAGGCCGCCGACGCCACTCCCGACGATCACGACGGAATCATCCGTGGTCGTATTCATTCGGAATCGGATCGGTTGTGTTGACGTTTGGCGAGCACGAGAGCCGCTGGTCTACGGTAGGGCATGCTATTCGGAAAAAGAGAGTCCTAAGTTCGACAAATAAAGATAAAAGTATACTCTTTTCTCTTTTTGTTACGGTTGGCCGGGAATCCAGAGGAAAGAGTCTTGTCCGGGTCGCGGAAGCAGGGGGGGACGGCCGTACCTCAGCGTGCCGGTAGGCTGTAGAGGGGACAAGCCCTCGAATCGAGTCGCCGATACGAGGATAACGAGAACGGTAGATCGGGGACGGGAACAGGGGGAGAGGATTCCCCTTGACTGAGTTCACAAGCGTCCCGGTTCGAGTGCTCGACTGCCGGTCGGCGTGATGCAGGTGGTGGGGACAAATGCCCACGCCGAACCGAAAGCAGGAGTGGGGCCAGGGGCTCGCTCGCACTTTCCCCCGACGACATCGCAGGACAGACGCCCACGGTTCTTTTCCACTCACCCCCAAGCAGAATGTATCAACTCATGGTTCGTCGCGACTTCGTGGCCCAGCACTACCTGACCGTGCCAGACTGTGGACCCGAAAACGAATGGCATTCTCACCACTTCGAGGTGGAGGTCCTGCTGGAAGGCGAGAGTCTCAATGAAAACGGGTACCTCGTCGACATCGTGGAGGTGGAGGACGCGCTCGATGCTCTCGTTGACCGGTACCGCGACGCGACGCTGAACGACCTTCCGGAGTTCGAGGGGCTCAACCCGAGCATCGAGCACTTCTCGCGGATTTTCTGCACCACCCTAGAGGAGGAGCTTGAGACCGATGGGCTCGACACGACCGTGAAGATCTGGGAGGACGAGGACGCGTGGGCGTCCTACAGTGCGTAATGCCGTCGCTGGTATTCAGCAGTGCGTCGTTGAAGACGTCCAAGCGCGTTTGGTCATTTACAGTGGAAATTGGCTGCCCATCGACCGTGCCTGATCGACTTACACCACGCTGCTCTTCGAACCTCTTCCGCCTCCCGTGCCCGAACCGCATACGTACAGCTACCCCCGGTACCTGACGGCCAAAAAGACCGTCGACGCCCGAGCCCTGAACCGACGCGTCTGGTCCCGATTTATAGACGCACTCGCCGAATGTGCACCTTCGGTGCGGGTGT
>JAHENZ010000123.1 GCA_018609755.1 Salinivenus sp.
CTCGACGACATTAGTCGCTCGACCGTCCGCTCTGCCCTCCGGGACAGTCGGGAGGCCGCCTCCGCGGTCCCTCCCGAGGCCGATGCCGCCACCGCGGCCGAGCACGTCGTTCGCAGTGCAACCAAGAAGCTGCAGGGGTGATCACTGTTGGGGAGCCGTCTATGGTTGTGGCCCCACAGAGCACTTCTCCGCCAACGCCATAGGGCATGCTGCGACTTCGGAGATCCTGTGTGCTCCGGCGACTCCGCCGCCGCGCTTTCGAGCCGGAGAAACTTTTACACGTAATTGAGTACTTACTTAATTACTGCATTACTTCAACAATGATAATGTGTGGGCACCGCGAGCTATCGCTGTCGAAGATATTGCTGGAGGGCCGTGATCATCAGGTCCTTCATGGACTGGTTGTCCTCGGCCGCGGCGATCTTAAACCGTCGATGGAGCGAGTCCGGAAGGTCCACAGTGAACCGCGTCGTGGGCTCCTTTTCGCCGTCGTTGTCGTCGCCAGCGTCGGAAAGCTCGTTGGATAGTCCTCGCGGGCCCTGCTTGTCCCGGCCCCGTTCTGCTGCGTCACTGAGGTCGTCGCTCATTGGGCTACGTCGTTTGTGAGGGTGTCGATGATTCGGTCGGTCAACTGCTCGATCTCCGCCTGCGCTTTGTCGGCGCCGGACCGGTCCAGCACGCTCTGTCCCTCGCCCATCGCCCGGGCGTACGCCACGCGCTGACACGTGCCCTCCCACACCGGCAACTCAAACGCTTTGAGCGCGTCGGAGGCGGCCTCTGCGAGGTTGGTCCCTACGATGGCCTGGCTGGACACCAGGGCCGCCTCAGGGCCGCCTGCAACCTCTCTGCGCGTCTGTATGAGGTCCACAATTTCTCCGACGGCCCACACGTCCACGGCCGAGGGGCGAACGGGAATCAAGACCAGGTCGGCGGCCTTGATGGAGGAGACGTCCATTTCCGACACTTTTGCCACCCCGTCCACGATCGCGATGTCGTAGCCGTTGAGCTGGGGAAGCTGCTCGTGAACGGTGGGCCGATCGACCGTGAACGTAGGCGGAGAGTCGTACCCGTTCTCGATGGCGATCTCGCACCAGTCGGACGCGGAGCCCTGGGGATCCGTATCGATCAGGACCACCTCGTCGCCACGCCGCTGAAAGGCCCGGGCGAGATTAGTGGCGATGGTGCTTTTCCCGACGCCTCCTTTTCTGTTTAGGATCGAGATGGTCTTCATGGTAGACTTCGTTTGTGATGCATTGATGCCTTAAGTACTTACTGCATTGATGCAGTGTTTCAGTACGGAAGAGGTTTTTTCCACAATGGTCCAAGCGGAGCTGTCTCCTCATGCTTCAGTGATACAGTCGGGCACGGTCTTTTCGACGAGCTCCCCACCCTGTGGGCCGAAGCATTTGCATTCCCTAACGAGAACAATCCTTCATCTGTCAAGCTGCCTTCTTCGGAGAAGTTGGTGCGAGCCCCCATCGCCCCCCAAAGCGCGGGGAGTTCTCAGGAGCACGGTGATCCGGAACAGGACCTAGACGCCGACGCGGACCGGAAGGCCCGCGAAAGCCTGTCCGCGAGCCGCAAGTAACAATTATTTCACTGTAAGCCCTTGACGCCCCGGGGGGCGATTTTGTTAGGTTGGAGAGTAGTGTGATAGTCAAGAAAAAGCTAGTCCGCTCCTGCTAAGGGCGGGCTTTTTTATTTCCCCTCTTTTTTAACGCCTGCTTGTAGCAGCTACTTTTCCGTCTCGGAACGCTTCCGCTTCCCCGACGCTCTGCCTCCCCGACCGAAAAGATTCAGGTCTCCTCCACTCTCAGCGAATCCTCATCTCACCGTAGGAAAACCTCAGCGGCCCCTCACGACGCTCCGGTCCTGCTCTCGTATGTCAATAAACGCAGGATCCCCCCTACAAAACGCTACCAACGCGTCATGGCCCACTGGAAAGACCATTGCCCGATCAGCGAGGACAACCCGGCAGGGCGAAAGGCCTGGGCTCATGGATGGGAGTATCGGATGGCTCATGGGCCCGGATTGCCGAGTCGAGCAGCAGTCCGCCGAAGGACGGAGAATCCCCAACTCCTTTCGTCGTGGCTGCAGGGCTACGCTGCGGCGGATAAGCGGCAGCAGTGCCGGCGGCAGTCCCGGCCTCCCTCACGTTCAGAGGTCAGCACTGGACGTCGCCGTCGGGTGCAGAAATAAGCCCTCTCCAACCCCTCAACCAACGAGCTCTGCTGTCGACGCAAAAAGCTGGTTAGCAAGGGAAGCGGGGAAGATTGGCATCTAGCGATTCTCCCACAGCGTCTTCATGCGTTGGAGGGTCAGGGACTGCTTGAGTGCCTTCGACCCGTGTGGCTCCTCCCGCTCGACTTTCTCCGCTGCTTCCTGGTGGAGATTTTCGAGCGTTTCCCGCTCAAGGTTGTCGATCTCTTCCTGGCGAAGGTCCGACAGAAAGAGATCCATCACGTCGATGTTGGGGGCCTGAGTGCGGTCCTCCATCTTTGGGGTGTCGGTCTCTTCCTCCTCCGACCGATGGATAAAGAACTTGAGTCGTTCTGCACTGCGGCCCTGTCGTTCAACATCGTACGTAAAAGAAATGTCAGTCTTCTCTTCAATCTCCTCCTGAGCCTTGCTGATAACGTGATACTTCAGCTGACTGAAGGAGGAGTAGGAGTCCTCGACCCCGAGAATATCCCGAAGCTCCTCGATGCTGATCCGGAGAATTGAAATGTCCTCGCGCATCTTGAGGAGCTCATAAATCCGCATCGAGTACGTGGAATTTAGCGGAAGGAAATGCCCGGCCTCATACATCGTGAACCGCTTCTTGAGCTGGAGAAGAAACGGCTCCATACTATCGTTGAATCGGGCCTCGATGTACGCATCTCCTTCTCTATACTCACAGCTGTCCATGAGACTGATTCCCTTGTAGACACGCTTTCCGTCTTCCTTCCGCTTGATCTCTATTTTCTTTTCCAGGAGACTTCCACAGATGCTTTTGGCCAGGGAGTAAAGATTCTGCGACGCAACGCTGGACTTTTCCATCAGATCCTTGATGTAGAGCTTCTGCTGCCCAAACTCATCGTCCCCCTTCTTGAGCTGAGAGATGAGAGCCCCTACGACTCGGTGTTCAAGTTTCGAGAGTGGCATCTTCGCCTGGACCAGGCGGTTGGCCTTCACGATCATCTCCCCGTTGGACTCGCTGTCTCTTCCCATGGCAGAAAGTGTTAGAAATTTGGTGTCAATACGGGGATTAAGGAAAGAAAAGGGCCGCTGAACGTCCAGAGCGGCGGGCGATCCCCCCCAAACGAACATCCGACACCAAATCGCTAACACCCCCGCCGCCTGACACCAAAAAGCTAACACTTAGACACCAACGAGCTAACACTTGGACACCAAAAAGCTAACAGTTGACACCAAAAAGCTAACAGTTGACACCAAAAAGCTAACACCTCAGGGTGCTAATCCTCTGTCCTACAGGCGTCTACGAGTTCTCATAATGGGTTAATGGTCTAATAGACATAATGGGTTTAATGCGCGCGTACAATCCCGAAGATTCAACGGCCCTCGGCCTCTTGGTCAGCGACCTGATTTCAGGACCTCCCTTCACCAATGGAACTTGGCTAGAGGGTTCATCAACCTTTGCCTCTGGTCAAGAAGTCCACAACTTCCTGCAAGCCGCCACGCATCGGGACAAATCTCGATCTTCTCTGCCGACAAGTTCCGGGATCGACGGAGCCAGCTCTGGGTCCGCATCACCGTCAGCGACAGCTAAACCGATCTGCGAGACCACAACCAAGACAAACGGGGTGGACTTACCCCAATGGGGAGTGGTTTGAGAGGGAGAACCCGGTGATCTCCATCCCCGAATACCCCCCCCTAAACGAAGCGCAAAAAAGAATTTGACGTTCACCACTGCCGCCCCCTATCCTTGAAAGTGACGTGACGGACGCGGCCTCCCACCGCGCACCAGCGGCCGAGTGAGGTGTGGGACCCGAACTTGGTTTGCTATTACCGGAAGACGCGTCAACTTACGTACGAGCACCCATCTGGAGCCCTCAGGTGGGGGCGCTAGCGGAGCAATCCGCGAGCGCTACCGGATGCCTGATTCTTTCGGCAGGTATGTCCCCACGAGGCCGGTAGCCAGCGCCCCAACCTGAGGGCTTCTCTATTTGCCCGACGTTTCGCTGAAGACGCTACTGGGAAAAGATTTTCCGACAACCATGAGCTTCCCGAGGGAAGCCCAAAGACAGATCTGAGCAAAAAGAAAACCCCACTGGCTGCACCTACAGCCAGTGGGGCACAATCCGTGTGTACATGGACAAGCCACACAGGAGGTCATGATACCTCATTCTAGTAAAAGCACATCGCCCTCTCCTCGTTCCGAGAAAACTCGAACTGAAGGTTGGAGCTCCGCGCCTGAAGGGGGGCAATTTACCAAATCAGAACAGTCTTCCGGGGAAAAATCCCACTCTCAGGCGGAAAAGCCTGAAATTCTAGACCCGGAGGCCACCGAGCCGTTCCCGCCGGGCCTCTTCCGCGTCCCCGTCCCGGACGTGGTGTTCGCGAAGATGCCGGAGCTGAGCGACTCGGCCCTGCGGTGCCTCCTGGCGCTGATTCGCCTTTCCTTCCGCTACGAACCGGAGAAAAGCAGGTGGGTCCGCGTTGAGGGCTGGTTCACGCGGAGCGACGTCGAGGAGGCCAGCGGCCTTTCCGACCAGGCCACGCGAAATGGCCTCGGCGAACTCGAGTCTCTCGGTTGGGCCGACGTCGACCGGAGCGGTCGCAGTCACCGGCACAGGCTCCTCCTCGGTGTCCCCGACCAGCGGTTTACCTACGTCCCGACCGCCCTCCTCAAACAGGCCTCCGATGTCGGCTCAGGGACCGAGCTGCGGGTCGTGCTCGCCGTTCTTCGGCGGACGTGGGGATGGACGACCCGACGGGCGGATCCGCAGAGCGGCCAGCAACGGGCTGTGCACGACCGGTGGGCCCAGTTCTCTAACCGCCAGTTAGCAAATGCTACGGGCCGGTCGGAAACGGCCGTCGGGCAGGCGGCCCAGGTTCTCCAGGGCGAGTGGATCGAGCGGGTCCGCCCCGGAAATGGCCCGTACCAGTACCGCTTCTTGCCGGAACGAGTCCAGGATGACCTTGGGGACCCTCCCGGCCAGGAGTCCTCTTTTTCCACCGACACCGCCAACGATCTGCCCCCCGATCGCCAAAAATCTGGTACCCCCTCTTTTAATAGAGAGAGTCTTTTTAGAGACAAGCAGAGGAGCCAAGAGAAAAATAGCGGCGGATCGTCCACCGAAGAGCCTTCCCCGAGCGGAACGGATGCTATGCCAGCGGACAACCCTTCTCGGCAAGAAACAGCTTCCGAACGGGCGACTCAGACGTCGGAGTCTAGCAGTAAGACTCCACTGGCGGATTTCAGCGACCTACCCTCCGAGAAACAAAAGCTCGCCGAGAAGCTGTCCAACGTCGGCATTTGGGCAGGCCGCATCGCTGAGGTCCTGTCTCGCTTCTCCGCGGAACGAATCCGCGCCAACTTCGAGCTTTACCGCCGCCGATCGGTCGAGCAGACCATCCGGAAGCCCGGCGCCTGGCTCTACAAAGCCATCACTGACGGGTACGCCCTGCCTGACTCAAATCTTGGTGGACTAGAGGGAAGCAACCCGGAAACTCCTGATTCCCTCCCACCGCTCGACCACAAAGAAACCGTCGGAAGGAAAAAAAGAGACGCCTACGTCGCAGAAGGAGTCGCGAAAGACCGCTTTCACCGGTGTCCCTCCGGCCGAGGTGGGCCCGATGAAGTCCGGTTCATGTACTTCGACCCAGAGGTTGGCGGGCCAAAGCGGCGCGTACGGCCTGAGCGGTAGGTAAAATAATGGGGAGGTCAGTCTTGGGGCCCACCGACTAGGTCGGCCATCTCTTGCCCGTCGCCCTCCCCGAAAGCGAAAGTTCCGGAGAACACCGGAACTGCATCTCCACCCACGACCTCTTCCGCCTGTCCATCGGCGCCACCCCCCTAGGACAACTCCCAGTCCCAGCACATCCGGCGTGTAGAACGAGGCCAGCAAGGGACCCGAATGGAGACGAGCCCCCCGAAAAAGACTAACGAATCTTCACACGTCCCGGTAAGGGGGTGCGGAACGGGCGTGCGCGCGACCCCGCCGATAATCGTGGCCGAGACTTCCCGAATCGACTACCGCCGCCGGTGTACTTCAGAAGGGCGATCCGCGCGTGGTCAGCAGGACAATCGCCTTCGAATCAGTCCGGAGGATGCCGCTGCCGCGTACCTGTATCGGACAATTCCATGCGGACCGCATGACCAGCGCTCCCGACCGGAATCGGGTTGCACATGAATAGGGTACGGCCCGAAACGCACTCTGGACCGGGCCGGGACGCCTGTTCAGCGAGGCGCACAAGACGAGCTGCACAGGTCCGAGGCCACATGTTAAACCCTACTGCCCAGAGCCCTTGGTCAGGGGCGCGCTACCGGTTTGCCTGCACCTCCAGGCATCTTGTGCACCGGTTGGCCGACGCCTCTGCCAAGGGCTTCTCTACTTGTGGCCCACGCAAATTGTGGCCCACGCAAACCGAAAGAGATTGGACCCTGATATGAACGAAGGTCTACCCGATTTCCCGGACCAAGAAGGACGAGTTCCCCACCCACTAGAATCCCCGCTGGAGACGGCGCTGAAGGACCTCTACCACGAGTGTCGCGATCTCCACACCAGCAACGAGCAACACGTCGAGCCCACGGCCTTGACAGAATATTGCCTCGTGGTGGCCGATCAGGTAATGCGCGTGGAGGACGACCGGAAGGCCGAGGTCGAGGCCGGCAACATCACGGGCAACTTGTCGCCGGAAACCAAGAAGGCATTCGACGGCAAGGGTGGCGTGTCCGAATGCGTCGTTTCCGACAAGCTGCTGGAGCGCACCAAAGGGACCACCTCGTACTTTGACCGCGAGGCCGGTAAGCGGAAGTTTCGGACTCTGGGACCGACAATCTACGAGCCAGGTCCATTGACCACGGCAGCCCACGAGGCCTGCTCCGAGAACCTCGATGGTGGCCCTGCCGAGTGGGCGGAAGCGGCTGCGGCCCTGGTTGAGAACGACGATTCTTCGAAGCTCTCGGATCTAAAAAACCGCGGCTCTACAAAAAACGCAGCCGTCGGAGGCTGTGAGCCTGGAACTGATGCCGGCGTCTTGGCCGTGGGCGGTGGCCGGAATCCTGGTCAGGTAGAGAGGGGAGATCTCAAGGGTTCGTCGGCGTCGCCTACGTCTAAGCCTACGTCATCTATTCCCTATGGGTGTGACATAGACGCTGACGAGGAGACGGCCTCGGAGTCGCCAAACGCAGACGGCATGCCCTCATCTCCGACTGAGCGGGGTACAGAGGGTGGACGTGAGCGTAGTTTAGAAGAAACGGCGGCCGGCGAGGACAGTGGATCTGAGCGTAGTTTAGAAAGATACGCGCCAGATCGCGACCGGTGGAAGACGCGGGGCACGCTGGCCCAGCGATGGTACCTGGACGAGCGGGTCCGACACGTATCGGAGCGCCTGCAATTCCTCCATCTGTACGGGTGGGCGCTGCGGCCGAACTACTCGTCGAGCAACGCGGTTGATGATCACATGCCCTGGGTGGGGATCGAGGCGGAGTTCATGGAGCAGCACATGGGCGCGCCCTACCACTCGACGGAGAAGACGTGGCGGGGATCGGAGCTCATCGAGCCGTACCGCGATGGCTTTTACATCGCGGAGATGGAAACGCGGATGTACCGGATTTACAAGGACGTGCTACATGAGTTTATGGAGTTGGGCAACGACAGTAGGCGGTACTGGCTCCACACCGAAGAGGTGGTACGGACCTCCCCGCCCTCGCCGATGTCCTCGGACCTGTCGGATGAGAACAACAACAGCCACCCCCATCTCATCCAGCAGGGCATGGAGGCCCTCTCCGACGTACGCCAGCCCATCAAGCTCCAGCCGATCCGCGACGCCATCGAGGCCAAGTCCGAAGAGCACACCCAGAAGGCCAAGGCGCAGAAGCTCAACCTGCAGATGGCCCTGGAGACCATCGAGCAGCAGGTTATCGACCAGGACGGTGAGGTATCATACCTCAAGAACGCGTACACGCCCGACGATTCAGGTGGTCGTATCAGTTTCAAGAAAGGCGGGCCACAGGGCATGATGGGCGAGGTCAAGCAGAGGGCGTTCGACATCGATGGGCTTCGTAATTTCGACATCTCCAGCTGCCATACCAGTGCCCTGAAGCAGTGGGCGGACGAGCTTGAGGAGCTGGGTGTGGAGATCGACACGTCGCCGCTCGATGACTACCCAGGCAAGTACGAGGCGGCGGACAAGCACGACCTGCCCGTCGGGCTGGTGAAGGTGACCGAGCACGGAGTCAAAAACTCGGGCTACCTCCCCGCCACGCTCGCTCAGGGCGAAGTCATCGAGGAGAAGATCGCCGAGGAGCTTGACGATGACGATAACCAGGACGAGAAGTTTACGCTCGACATTCTGGACGAGGCGCGGGAGGCGGACGTAGACACTGAGCGGGCCGTAGAGACGCTCTACGAGATCTTCGCGGACTACCGCCGGGTGGCCGTCGAGATCGCCGAGGCCTTGCTCACGACCTACTGGGACGAGCACAAGCACCCGGGCGGACCGCGCGGCTGGTGCATGGAGAACCATGCGGGAAAGTCGTTCTATCGCTGCGAGGTCATCGAAGACGACGAGGAGGACTCCTGGTGCCACGACGCGCGCACCGCGGTCATGGCGTGGGCCCTGCGCGGACTGGAGTCGGCGTTCTGCCACGCGTTCGCCCATTTCACCACGCACATCGAAACGATCACCACGGCCGCCAACGAACACGACGGCCTGATGCTCCTGGACGAGGCTGAAAGTGAGGAGGTCTTTCAGAACGACCTACAGCATGCCATCGACTACGCCCGTGAGCGGAGCGGTTTTACCCGCGCGACGTTCGTCGAGAAGGACTTTGCCGACGAGGAGGATGTGGAGGCCCTCTACGGCGAGGAAGACGTGGAAGAAGTGTACGGCGAACACGAGAACACTGACGAGGACGAGCCGGAGGACACCGGCGGCCAGAACGAGCGGGAGCAAGACGTACATCCGGCGATGCGCGGCGTGCCTGAGTCCACACGCAAGGCCATCGAGCGATACGAGAAGAGCCGTGCGCGCTGGCGGCAGGAGAACCCCGACCCAAACCTCAGCGAGAAGGAGATGGCGGAGATGCGCGGACCGGGCCACCCTGCCTACCACAAGCACGTGTCACCCGAGCCGGCTGGCGAACGGGACCAGGACGAGTGGTGGGACGAGGACGACAACGGGATCTACGCGGACGACGTGGAGGTGGATGGCAATCCCTACGAGCCGCCGGGTCTGTAGGGCTGCTCACGTCCACAATGACGAACACGCGGAGTTCAACACTAACGCGGGTGGTTGGCCCAGCTTGAGGTCCGCGGCCCGCACAGACGGTCATGAGGCCTATGTGCCACTACTACTGGCAGAAAGGCCAGAACGCACTGAAGGTCGGTTTTATAAACTGAGCGTGAATGGTATCCGAGTCGTGCGCATCCTCACTGCCCGCCGTGGAATCGCTCGACCCACTCCGCCCCGCTTTCGCCCAAAGCAGTCCCGGCAGTATTCGTGGTAGTCTTCCACCAGCACGAACCTTTCGCCGCACTCGGCTCACGTGTAGGACTCAGGCGCGTCGTTAAAAGGATCGCCAACGGGTGGTGTACTTTTCGGCCTCAAACCGGCTGCAGGCCTCGTTCAGGCTCTCTTCCAGAGTCTACCACTTCCGGGCAGCCTTCTCTCGTTCCCGCAGTTGTTTCCGACAAGTCTTTCGGTCGATGTCCCGGCGCTTGACCTCCCCCCTAAAGTGTTCGATGTCCTTTCCCTGACACTTGAGACCGCTCCCGAATTGAGTCGGCCTTCCAGTCGGCGGTGCCGATCTGATCATAGGCTGCTGCCACCAGTCCTTTTCCGTCTTTTGCCGACCTTTGCGGTTGGGGGCTGTCTCTGCCCCAACTGCTGCCACTGAGCTCGACTTCGGAGCCGTACGCGGGCCTGCCGGCTGTTTGGGTCGGGGTCCGTGACCGGGGAAAGGAAATTGACAACTGACGTCGATCCACTTCGACCCCCACCCGGGGTCACGTCGCCAATCAATGAGTGTCCAAAGAAAAAAGTCTTGCGCACAGGCGGCCGTATCGGGGGCCTCTTTTGGAAAAGAGTCAATCGCTACCTCAAAGACCGGGAATACCATGCGATAGTCAACTCCATGGCCACCTGCCCTGAGCGTCGCCGTGGCGGGAAAATGCGAGCGGCCAGTCGAGGCGAAAGAGACCTCAAAAGCTGGCAAAAGTCGCTTCACGACCGGGGGCCGACCAGGGCCACCGGTCCCCAATGAGAACAGACGCAAACCGCGGGAAAGTGCACGTCGAAGTGGAGGAGACTCCTCCCAACGAGGCCACAGCAGCCCCGATCATGGTCCCACCCACAGGCCCAGATATGCCCGGGTAAGTCTCGCAAAGTCTCCGGGAAACTCCAGTTCTATCCCCTCCACGCCCTCGTCCGGGCGTGCCAATCTGCTCTCCCCGCTCCGAAAATCCCTCCGGGCAGGGCGTGGGTCCGAGTGCCCCTGCGCCGGAGGAATTCCCGTCGCTGGGTGGTCAACCTATTCCCACGGCCCGGCCGGACATCTACGCCGAGCGCCCATCTTCTCAAGCTGTGCCCACGGCAAATCGCCCGCAAGTAGCCCGCGAATACCCTCTTCGCATTCTTCCTCGACAACCGGCCGCCACGAGGTGATTCCCTATGCATTGATACCTAACTTTCCTAACACGAACACGAAGCGTAACACTCAAACAGAAAAGCCCGCTCCCGGACCTGTCTTGCCGGACGGCCGGAAGCGGGCGCTCACCAATCAAGGTAAGCGCTATGCTATATCGCTCAGAAGGACCCGCTGTTCTTTCCCTCGACCTCGCGTCGACGCCAACGCCTAATCACGGGCGTTATCAAGACCCAAATTGCCTGCTTCGCCTCAACGGGCAGGGCAGGCCGGTCGCCATCCGCCCCGTCTCCTCTTTGGGGCAGCCGGGCTCGTTCGCCCGCCGGCGCTACCAGGTCATCAAGCCAAACGGCACCCAAGTGCTCTCCCATTCTGCGCTGAAGGCGTGGATGGAGGACGCACATCCGGCCAACTAACGCCAAAGCGCCCCGGCCAGGGGCGCTTGGCCGGGGCTCTCCCTCATTTCCACGAGCCCTTACGTGCGACCGAAATCAAGCTATGACTCTTCTATTTGAGGACTACTCCATCAGCAAGGCCCGCGTCCAGCTCCGAGAGGAGAAACGCTTCTACGGCCCGGGCGAGCGCAACCAAGTCACCGCTCCCGATGACGTATGCGAGCTTCTTTGGGAGGAGATCTACAGTGAGGCCCCGTGCGAGATCTTTATCGCCTGCCTGCTGAACACGGCCAACGTTGTCCAGACGGTCGTCAAGGTGTCGGAAGGTGGCCTCAGTGGCACGGTTGTGGGCCCTAGGGACGTCTACCAGCCGGCCCTTCTCGACAACGCGGCCGCCGTCATCTGCGCGCACAACCATCCCTCGGGCAACCCGGAGCCGAGCCGGGAGGACATCCGAATGACCCGCAAGCTCCAAGACGCGGGTGAGGTGTTGGGCATTCCCCTCCACGACCACCTCATCATCACCGGCCGATCCGGCTACACCTCGCTTGCAGAGCGGGGCGTGCTTTGACGAACAGTCGGTGATGACGGCCCACCCGCCCCAGCTGGAAGCAACAGTTGGGGCGGCGTGCGGGCCCCTCCACGCCGCGGCGAGCGGCAACGCAGACTCTCTACGACCAACCCCCACAGCCTAATGGAAACGACCGAAGCATTGACAACGACCGACGTGAACCACGCAACGAAAGCTACGACAAGGACAACCATATGCGAGGCCCAGCCTCCCTACGATCACAATGGAGAAGCCGCGGGCGAAACGACGAGATTCTTCCCCGACGCCACCACGGCCACGAATCGAGAGTCGGCCCTAGAGCAGAAGTCGAGGCCGGTCACGGCCGCCACGGCCCGGCGCCGGAGGTTGTGGGAAGAGGGGACGCTGGTTTTGGAGAATCCATACGGCGCCTACAAGATCACGGAAATCACCGAGGACCTCTCGGCCCAGGCCGAAGAGAGCGACCCGGAGATACTGGGCCGCGAGTTCGATCTCCAGCCGGAGCAGACGCTCACGTTCGCCCCGAACACAGGAGACGGCCAGGGCCAACATGTCGATGGCCAGTGCGACCACGAGTGGACCTCCGATAGCCGCGTGGTGGAGCCTGCCCGCGGCCACGGCCACCCCCAAGGCCCCGCGCCGGCCGATCGGGAGCAGCTGCCGGATCGGTGCGCCAAGTGCGGGGCGAAGCGCACGGAAGTCGCCGGTTCAGGGGGCGAAGACGAACACGTCGAGTTCGATGAGATCGACACGAAGCACGCCCTTTGGCACCTCCGGTCGGCGCTCGACGACGCCGATTGTATTCGAGGTCGGCCGATCCTGAAGATGGGGATCACCCGAGACCTCCGGCGCGCCAAGCGGCTCCTCGAGGACCACGCCAAGCGGAACGGGTTCGAGCTATAGCTTCACGCCCCAGCGGGCCCGCGCCGGGTTCGATTCTCGGCCTGGGGCCATCCTGTACGTTTAATGTCACGCTCCACGTCAGATTGAAGCCATGAACGACGGCACCCTGGAAGGTTTGCGAAGCCCCTCGCAGTGGATGTCACCCATGTCGGTCTTGAAAAGCGACGCGTCGGAGACCCGGAGCGAAGTCGACTATAAGCACGTTCCGTGAACGATAAGCGTCTCCTAGTTGCAATCGGCCGGTTGATCCAGTAGCTTCTCGGTGGCGAATCTACGTATCATAATCGGCTTTATGATACGTGGATTTCCTAATAATTCGCCGGCAGGTAGGCCTCTTCACTTTCCAAAATTTACCCGTAAAGACCGATGGCTGACGTTCCCGAAAAATCCGACCGGCCAAACCTAGAGCCCGATGGTACGCCTGAAAACAGCGGTGAGCTGCTTGGTGTCTTCGAGGCAGACCTGCCGCCCCTGATCCGAGAGGAAGACCCTTCGGCACAAGAGCGCTTCTTAGAGTTCTTCCTCGCGGAGATCCGCAACGAAAACACGCGCCGGGCCTACGGGCGAGCTGTCGCTCAATTTCTCCGATGGGTCGATAGGCAAAGCCTCACGCTGCGCTCGATTACGCCGCTTGCGGTCTCGGGCTACGTCGAGAAAATGGATCGCCAAGATGGAAAGGCTCCGGCCACGGTCAAGCAGCACCTCTCTGCGATCAAAAGGCTTTTTGGCTGGCTCCAGGCCGGAGGTGTCCTGGAGGCCAACCCCGCCGAGCCGGTTCGCGGCCCGAAGCACTCCCCCAAAGACGGCTCCACGCCGATCCTCACCGCCGAGGAGGCCTCAGATTTTATCGAGGGGCTTCCCACCTCCTCCATTAAAGACAGGCGCGACAAGGCCATTATCGGCGTTTTGACGTACACGTTTGCCCGCGTCTCGGCAGTGGTCAGCCTCGATCAGGAAGATTACTTCCAGGCGGGCCGGCGGCAGAAGCTTAGGCTTCAGGAGAAAGGCGGAAAACAGCGGGACGTGCCCCTCCACCACAGGGCCGTCGACTACCTGGAGGAGTACCTAAGCAGTGGGGGCCGCTTAGAGCGAAAAGATGCCCCCCTCTTCCGCACGTTGACCCGGGAAGGCGATCTCTCGGGCCGCCGGATGAGCCGGACCTCCGTCCTGCGCATGGTCAAATCCCGCGCCTCCGACGAGGGGCTCGACCCCGACCGGGTCTGCTGCCACACGTTCCGCGGCACTGGCATCACCGCCTACCTGCAGAACGGCGGCAAGCTGGAGGTGGCCCAACACATCGCCGGGCACTCCAACGCCTCCACCACCAAGCTCTACGACCGACGGCAGGAGCTTGTCAGCAAGGAGGAGGTGGAAAAGATCGGGATTTAAGTCGCCTATCTCTTCGGGCTCCCCTTCCCCTACCGCACCACCGTGAGCCGCTGAGTTCGGGTTTTGCCTCTGGCCTCCAGCCGAATGAAGCACGTCTCGCTGGAGAGATCAGCGACCCCGAGGGGCGTACGTAGCTCCGAATGGAAGCAGCAACTCCCCCGCAATAGAAAAGCGGCCCTGTCCCGGCGACGGGAACAGGGCCGCTTGAATGGCGCGACCGTGATCTACATGTGGTGGTCAACTGCAGCTACTGTCGCTCTGGGATGGAGTCCACACGGCGGTATTGCTGTGTGTCCCCCTTCTTCGTCGTGACGCCCTCCGGCTGTCCCTGTCCGTCGGTCATGATCCGATCCGAGGACACGCCGCCCTCCTCGTAGAAGCTGGCAACGGATTCGGCCCGGTCTTCAGAGAGCGCTTCCGCGTTGCGCTCGCCGGGCGCGGCGAATCCGTCAACCTGCACGGTGAGGTTCGGGCACTGCGTCAGAATATCGAGGTTCTCCTGCAGCGTCTCCTCCGCATCCTCCGTCAGCGTGCTAGAGTTGCGCTCGAAGAAGGCGCTGTTGAACTCGTTTACGGTCGTGCAGATGGCCGGCAGCGCTCGCTCGACGGTCATCGTAAGCATTTGCGAGCTTTCTCCGGCCTCGTTCGACGCGGTCAGCTCCACCGTGTACGTGCCGGGCTCATCGTAGGTGTGAGATGGGCTTTCGCCACTGCCGGTCGCACCGTCCCCGAAGTCCCACTCGTAGGAGACGGGGGCGTCGCCCTGCACATTCGCAGAGAAGGACACCGATTCGCCCTCGTCGGCAGGATTCGGGTTGGCGTTAATGCTCACGACACTTGCCGGCTGCGGAGGCTCAACGACATCGACGGTGAGCGACTGGCTCGCCTCTCCTGCCTCGTTGCGGGCCGTAAACTGCACCGAGTACGATCCCGCCTCCCGGAACGTGTGCTCCGCCATCGTACCTGACCCCGTCGATCCATCCCCAAAGTCCCACTGGTAGGTAAGGGGACGATCCGCCTCTTCGGTGTTCACCGAGGCCGTATACGTGGCCGACTCCCCGACCTCGACATTGGTAGGCCCATCGATCGAGAGCACGCGGGGAGGCGTGGGGCTCGAATGGAGACTTATCTTCAGTCCTGCGACCGGGAATGGGTTCAGCGCGTCCCCGGCTGCGCTTCCGTCAATGCCGTCCGTCGCGTCGTCGGGGAATGTTGCGTTGAACCGTCCCTCCAAGAAGAGGGAGGTACGACTGCTCACTGCCGCGTCTAGCCCAAACCCGACGGAGTACCCAAAGCCTGTGCTTTCTCCTCCGAAGGAGACGTTTGCCCCTCCGTCCAGGTAGGGGGCTATGGTCCAGCTTTCAGCCCCAAACGTGTAGCGGCCGAGAAGCTGGACGACGTGGCGAGTGGTCCCAATGGACCCGCCAAACTCATTCTCGCGGTTGTCGACGAGGGGATACTGGCCATACTGGTACCCGAGCCCGATCCCAAACGATGGACTCGTCTTATAGCCAATCTCGCCCAGCGCCGCAAAGGGAAACGTGTCCTCGTCAAAGTGGTCAGTGTCGAACACGTCCGCAATGCCGGTCTCATTGGTAGCGTCCCCCAAATAGTCTGAGATCCCGGCACCGGCCTTGATGTAGAACGCATCGCCGGGCCGCTCCTGGGCCTGGGCAGGAAGGGCAACGACGCTGGCTAGAAGGAGCGAAAGGAGACAAAAGAGAAAGGACCGACTCATGGGGGAATGGGGGTATTGAGAGAAGGAAATATGCATGATTGAACACCCACGTGCTTGGTACTCCAACGTACTATGCACTAATGAATGTTCAGGGGGAATTGATGCCCGAACAAAGAAGGGAAACCGCCTCTGTTACGGACGTCGGACGACCTGTCCGTCCTGGAACGTAGCCCCTACGGGTTTGGCCTTAATGTTGCTGATTTCGCAGCCTTCGGCAAAGGCAACCGGACTTTCGCCCCCGGTATACCGATGGAACGTGACCGTAAGGAGGGTCCCGTCGTCAATATTGATCGGACTTGAGCCCGTGGCGTCGAACCACGAGATGCGAAGCTCTCCCGGTTCTACGACGTTCGCCGAAAAATTCTCGCGCGGCGCGTCTGCAATGAGGGAGCGCGTCTCTGCGTCCTCATCGAATTCCAAAGCCTCCGGATCGTAGGTAATGATGAGCGAAATGGCCCCGACGTTGGAAAAATCCGCCACCCGAATGGGCACGTCCACGGGCGCGTCTACAGAGGCCTGTTGACGCTCGATCGAGACGATCGGAGCGGTCTGAGCGACGACATGTCCTGGGAGGGCCAATCCCCCTAAACCCACCAAAAGAGCGAGCAAGACGCCGCTCAGGCCGCCGCCAGAGGTTCGGCAAAGGGTCGGCGGAAGAGCAATGGTGGTCACGAAGCAAGAGAAAATGAGAGGCAAGCGCTTCCCGGTAGAAGGCCGGAATATGGGAGGGCTGAACCCCTGCAAATCAAAAAGCGGCATCGTCTCGATGCCGCTCTGGCGCGTACGCGCCCTGAATGTTCGAGGAAACGAGAGGTCCCTAGCGCGCCTGACTAGGAGCCGTTCGGCGGGTCTGGTGGAGTGCCGAGATCAATATTCGCGTCAAAGTCTGTGCTTGCCGAGCCTGCATCGTTTTCAGCAGTGACCGTGATGGTGGCCGATCCCCCGTCTTCTGGGGTCACAGTGAGCGTATTGCCGTCCAGCGACACCGATGCAACATCAGAGTTCGAGGATGACGCCGAAAAGGTCAGCTCGTCGCCCTCAAATACGCCGCTGATGTCGACCTCAACGGGAGCGTCGTCGGTGGTCAAGCTCTGATTATCAATGGAACCGGTCACCTCAGGTTCAGAGAGCCCCGGGCCCATCCCGTCATCATCATCGCCGCAGGCAGTCAGGGCAACGCCAAGAACGAGAACCAGAAGCACGGTTCCCGCGGTCGATAGCCCGCGAGACAGGCGGCGGAAAAGCGAAGTTGACGCGTCGCTAATCATACTCAGTAAAAGGGTTTTTCAGTCAAGAGAAGTCCGGTCACGTGCTCGCGGCCGCACCGTAGAGTTACCGCACGACGGTAATCTTCTTCGTATCCGTCACGTCCCCGGCTTCCATCCGGAGGAAGTAGACACCGCTTGAGAGGGAGGTTGCGTCCCACTCAAGGTGGTGATTGCCGGCTTCCATTTGCCCGTCCGCGACCGTAGCGACCTGCTGGCCGAGTACGTTGTACACCTGAACCTTCACGTCCGTCTGCTCCGACAGGGCAAGCTCAACGGTGGTCTGCTGGGAGAAGGGGTTCGGGTAGTTACCTTGAAGCTTGGTGTTTTCAGGCGCCGTAATTTCCTGAATCTCGTCTGTCGATCCGACGTGGAGGGTCAGACGGGCCTCGCCGTCGTCGCCGGTCTGGATCGAGGCAGTGGACGTCTCACGGAGGTCGTATGTCTGGTCGGACGACTCGTCGACCAGGACAGCCCCCTCAAGTCCAGCGCCCAATCCACGAGCTTCGATCGTGGCGGTCTCGTTTTCCTCACCGCTCAGCACCAGGCTGAAGGTGGCCGACTCCCCATCCACAGGCTTGACCATCCGGGCGTACTGGTCCTCGCCGTTGGAGCCGAGAACCCGAAGGGTGGTCTTCGAACTGGAGAAGTGAACAGGGGGCGCGTGGTAGATCGACTTCTCGCTACCAATTCCCACCGTAACGCTCGAGCTGTTCTCCTCGCCACTGCGGACGGTGAGGTCCATCGTCTTCGACTTGCCGGCCGCTGCGGCCACGGCGCTCGAACCCGACCCGTCGGTCAGCGAAAGAGTGTCAAGGTCAGCGCTGTTGCGGAAGTAGTATCCTTCTCCAGTCTGGGCGGACTCGAGTGTATCGACTTGTGACCAGCCGCCATCCCATTGCCAAAGAGCCTCGCGGTTTGGTTCCTCGATTCCATTCGCATCTAGTACGGACTGCCAGTCAAGATCCGAGTCGAGGGGATTCGAGATGGCGTTCCAGCCGCCCTGCAGGGCAATGCCCGAAGCAGTTGACGGCGAGACGACTCCTTGGAAGGAAAGCGGGTTCTGAGCAATCACCCAGAAGGCGCGACCCTCTCGGAAGTTGAAGGCGTCGCTTCCGTCGTACTCTTCAAGGCCCGCGTCTCCGTCGTTCGTCGCCCCGACCTCTCGGAAGGCACGCCAGTTGGGTCCTTGCTGGCCGGAGACCGTTTCGGCCAGGTCCACGTCTGCGTTTCCTGGCAGCGCGACGAGTTCGTAGTTTTCCGAGTTCGACGCGTCGCCGAAGTCGCGCGTCACGTCAACGGCGAGCCCAATTCCGACGGTTGCGAAGTCGCCCACCGTTCCCGGATCCACGGTCGTCGCGAGGGCCGGCTGCTGGGCCGGAATGCGGTCCCCGTTCGCGTCGGTACCGGCGGGACCGAGGTGGGCCATCGCGAAGAACTCGCCGGTCTCGTCGATGACGTCTTCGACTCGTTCGGAGTCGTCACCAGGGCCTCGCGCCTCAAGGACATCGATGGCCACGTCTTCGTGCACCTCGCCAACAGCAAGGTCTTCTTGGCTGACACCGATAAAGGCCCCAACTTGGCCATTCGTTACGCTATGCAGGTCAATCGAAAGGGTATCGGGCCCCACGTTGCCCCCGTAGAGGACCTCGATCACATCGACGGTCACTGTGCTCGTATCTCCAATGACCGTCTCGTCTTGCCAGTCAAACTGGGCCACGCCGTAGATCGCGGCGGTCTCGTCGCTGGTGGCGACAACGCCGCCAATCGTCCCATCCGTCGAGATGTGCGCGGCGTGGTCCCCCGGCTGTGCGTCTTCGGTGTCCCCGCCAGCCTGAACGTCGATGAGGAGATCCTCGCTATTTAGCTCCGAACTGACTTCGCGGGTCCCGACGATCGTCTCGTCTGTAAACTCGCTGTCGCCGTCGTCGGTCGTGATAACGACCACATCACCAGCCTCTGCGGTCACGTCCGTCACCTGAAGCTCCGTGTCGCCAGCCGTGAGGTCGAGGGCCTGGGTTCCGAGCGCCACCTGCCGGTCAATAGAGGTGATCGTGCCACTCTCGTAGCTCGTATTGTAGGCGGTGCCATTCGGATTGGAGAGTTCGCTTTCCGCGGGCTCGAAGCCGAGGTCTGTCGTGCTCCCCGGACTAAACTGCTCCGACACCGCAAATTGGAGATCGACCAGCTTCCCATCATTGTTCTCCGGGTTTACGCCATCGGTGCTGAAGAAGCCGATGTTCACGACTCCCGTTTCTGGGTTGCCGGCGTTCAGTCCGTCGACAATCGGATTCGACGTGCCAACAAACGAGAGACTCGCGGCACTGAAGGTCACATTCACCGAAGCAGCCCCAAGCTCCTGGAGGTCATTTGCCTGCAACGCGATACTCACCGTATCTCCAGGCTGTACGTTGCGGTCCGCAAAGGACAACGTTGGCGTGTCGCCCGACACGGATCCGTCTTCGAGAGCCGTTTCGATGGGATTCCCCGAGACGTCGCTAATCTCCGTGTTGCTCAGGATCGAGAGGTTGGACGAGCCACCGAGGAACGTGAACTCGACCTCAGCGAATCCTTCGCCCAGGGTCGTGCCGTCCGGATTAAAGCCTCCGATGGACACAACGCCTCCAGATGCACTGGCCTGTAGGTCAAGACCGGAGGTATCGTTGGCAATCCCTTCGAACCGGAGGGCCGCGTCATCGAACTCAAGCTCAATGGAGGCCGACCCCACGTTTTGCAGTTCTTCGCCGGACAGCGGCACGCGGACAGTCTGGTTCAATTCGGCATCCGAGACCGTCCCAGCCGAGAGGGTCGCAAGCTCTCCGCTTACAACCCCATCCTCGAAGGAGACGTCGAGCGTATTGGCCGCCTCGTCGGTTAGCTCGCTGTCGCCTCCGAACGTAAGCTGACTGGTTCCTCCAGAAAATTCGCTGAACGTGATCGTGAGGAGCGTGGTGCCATCGTCGAGCGTGAGCGGGTTTTCCCCGGTGGTGTCGAACCAGTTAATCCGGAGCTCACCAGGTTCCGGCACGTTCGCCGAAAAGTCCGCCTCCGCGCCTTCGATCAGGCCTTCAGAGTCGGAGAGGCTCAACACGTCCGGGTCGTAATTTACGACCAGGGTGACGGACCCGATGCCGTCGAAATTGGTCACGGTCACCGGCACGTCAACCGCCTGTCCGGCCTCCGCCTCCTGGCTCTGAATCGAGACGGTCGGATCGTCCTGCGCGACGGCAGGCGTTGCCCACAGCAGGCCCATGGCCAGAACAAGGCCCAAGAGGGCCGAGGCAACGGACTTCAGCGTGGTGGACTGGAGAGTAGCAGATACGCTCATGAGAGTCGGCTGATGGTCCTATCGTCAAGAAAAGAAATGTAGCCCGCGCGCTTCGGGGTGCCGCAGGCAGGCCAGGGGAGCTGGCCCCCGGCCTGCCGTGGCGATCCCGTGTATATGGCGTGCGGTTACTTCACGACGGTGATCCGGCCCGTCTCCTGAACGGTCTCGCCTCCGAAGTTGGCCTTGACCCGGTAGAAGTACTGCCCGGAGGAGAAGTTCGAGCCGTCGAGCTGGATCGTCTGTCCCGAGCCGGCGCTCATGGTGCGCTCAATGGTCTGCACACGCTGACCGAGCACGTTGTAGACCTCAACGGTCACGTCCGTGCGCTCAGGCAGATCCATGTCGATGGTTGCCTGGCTGCGTACCGGGTTCGGGTAGTTGCCGTTGAGGGCAAACTCGTCGGGCGTCGGCGCACCGATGTTGACGGCCTGGACCTCCACGCCCGCGGACATCGGCGTGGCGTCGGCCCCAGCGATCTCTCCGCTGACGACCTCAGGCGCAAACTTGCCTTCCACGTCCTTCGCGGCCTTGAACCGGAGGGTCACGAGGTCGGAGCCGCTCCGCAGGTCGAGGGCCGACTTGCCGTCCTGGTTGAACCAGCTGACCTTCACAGTGCCGTCCTCAGAGGCATTGGTGAGCACGTTCTGTGCCGCACCCTTGATGCCTTCGAAGCTGGCCTTCTCGGACGGGAAGTCAACCGTCAACTGGTAGGAGCCGACCGTTGCGCTCCGGTCGAGCTGTACCGGCACCTCGAAGGTCTTGCCGGCCTCGGCGCCCACGCTCGAGGACGTGCCGCTGGACTGCGTCGCAGCCGTGGCGGACGTCGGCGAGATTGTGCTCGCGGAGAGGGCGGGCTGACTGCTTTCGGTCTCGCCGCCGTTGAGGCGCACATCGCCGGTCTCCGCAGCGAAGAGGTTGACGCCCGAAGCACTCTCGCCCTCGAGGGTGACCGATTCACTCTGGGTCACGAAGGCCCCGACGTCGAATTCGTCGATATTGCCGAGGACGAACTGGGCGATCAGCAGGGCGTCGGTCGCGTTGGTGGTGCCGTTACCGTTAACGTCCGCCACCTGCTCCTGGAATGGATCGACGAACGGATCGATGCCGGCAAAGCCGCGCACCGTGCGCAGGGCGTCGGCGGTCGATACGTTGTCGACCGAGTCGGACACCATCGGGGTCACGTCGTAGTCGCCCGACGGGAGGCCGCTGATGAAGTACTCCCCGTTCGAGTCGGTCGTGTCCGTCACCGTGGTGTCGGCGGAGCTGGCCTCAACGGCCACGCCGCTCAGGCTGCGTCCATCGACGAGGCTTCCGTCACTGACGGTCGGGTAGCTGACCGAGCCGGCGATGCTGAAGACATCGGTGCCGACCTCGGTCGGGACACCAACCGTGAAGAGGGCGCCGCTGGCGCTAAGTCCACCCGTGGAGTTTCGGCTTCGGATCTCGGTGAACTCCGAGTTGTCCCGCTGTTTGAGGGTGTTGTCGTAGTCGTCGCCCGCATCTTCAGCTTCGCTGGCCTGGAGGCGCCACTGGTTCTCCTGGGCGTTTCCTTCGAAGCGGCGGATGAGGCGGAGCTGGGACGCGTCTTCGAAGTCGTCCACGAAGCTTGCCGTGCTAGTCTCAAATTCCGCGTCGAGCTCCTGTGACGGGCCGAGCCCGGTCGAGG
This sequence comes from Salinivenus sp., assembly GCA_018609755.1. GTDB lineage: Bacteria > Bacteroidota > Rhodothermia > Rhodothermales > Salinibacteraceae > Salinibacter. The sequence continues at coordinate 22,048 of JAHENZ010000123.1, forward strand.
CCTGGACAAACCAGTACTGATCCGGGTAATTCTCGCCGATGGTGACCGGGTTGCCCTGGTCGTCGGTCCCGGCGTCAAGCGGCAGGCCCTCCGTGCCCTGCGGGTTCATGGGGACATGCTGGACGACGATGTCGGTGTTAATCTCCGTCGGGTCGTCGCTCCGGAAGGTAAAGGCTGCGGGGCGATACTCCTCCGTCGTGCCAACCGGGAATTCGAAGCGACCACGAGTGACATTAGTCCCACCGACTGTGAAGTTCGGCGCACCGCCAGGCACACCAACTCGCACGCGACCGATGATGTGACTCTGGTCGTTCGGGTCATTTTCGTCGACATCGCTCCGGTCGAACGGAATGGATGCACCAGGCCCGTTTCCACCGGTGGTCGTGCTGAGCTCGACGAGCACCTCGCTCTGGTCGACGCTGTCGGGTACGACGAGCAGGCCGGAGTTGAAGTCGATGTTGTTGAGTACGGCCAACTCGTTCCCCGTCAGGTAGACACGACCGTCCGCGCCGTTCTGCTGGGAAAGAGCAAGCTGTCCGACCGCAGAGGCGCTGGTGCTACTGAGCTGCAGGTCCTGCTCGGTGCCGTCGAACTCGAGGGTGCCGGCTCCAAAGCTTCCATTCTGCCCGATGACCACGTCACCCGCGGTCTGCAGCGAGCCGTTGAAGCTACCACCGGAGACGAGAGTATTGCCCTCGATGTCGACGAAGTTTTCCACGCTTCCACCCGTGATTGTGAGGTCGCCCTGATCAATCACGGTTCCTCCTTCCAACTGTCCATCCGTCACACCAACACTGTCAGTAACTGTCAGCGTATTGGAGGTAGTCTGCGAAGGCGAACTTACGTTCTTATCGCCGAGGAACGTCACGGAAGAACCTCCACCGACGACTGAATTGTCCGCGCCCGGATTGCTCACCGTCAGCGTCTCTACAGTCCGGTCGAACGGAATTTCAACGGCACCGCGACCCTCACCGCTAGGGGCCGAAGACGGGTTTCCAACCTCGGTAATAAGCGCGATGCTTCCCGTATCCAGGAACTCAAGCTCGCTGGCGCGGAAGTCGCCACTACTACCGGTGCTGTTGAGTCTGTTGTCGGTACCCGAGTCGTCGTCGTACCGGAGTGTGTAAAACGCCTCTGCATCAAGAGCAGGGACGTCACCACTTCCGTCGACGTCGGCCAACTGTCCGTTGGGCGTCCGGCGGACCTCGGCGCTATCGGCAATGACGACCTGCCGGCCGAAGTCCAAGTCTCCATCCTCAAGGTTTAGCTGACCGTTCACCGTCACATCGCCAGTGACGACAGCGTTGGAGCCAGACTCCAAGAATACCCCGTTGCTGCTCACATCGACCTCAAGGTCGGTAAGCGCTTCTGCATCACTCGTAAGCTCGCGTCCGCTGCGGAAGAAACTGGGAGTGGAAGAAGAAGGATCGCCCGTGTAGGTCAGACTGTAGGTTCCTTCAAGATCTGGGGCCTCTGTCAGGACACTCCTTTCGGTATAGTTTCCTTGACGCTCAACATCGACCCCATCGGCGATGACTATGGCTCCACTGCCAGTTGTACCGTCGAACTGAGCGTCGAGCACGAGTTCGCTGCGCACCTCCACGTCGAGGCCGTCATCTCCGAATTGCGCGGAGTTGCCCGAACCGCCCGAAACGGTGAGGTTGTCGACGCTCAACGTATCGTCTGCGCTTGACGTCGGGGTGACGGTTATTCCAGAGCTTGCAACATCGAGCTCAAGAACCCCGCTTGTCGCAACGACTTCGCCACTGGTGAAGGCGACGTTGTCGCTACTACCATTTCCATTGACGACGACATCATTAATCGCGTGATCCAATGTGCCGCTCGTCAGGGTAAGCTCGTCGTCCACTGTCAATGTGCGCGGCGTCGGGGTGGCCGGGTCGTCTGTCCGGACCTCGAGACTGGTGGTATCGGTGTCTACCTCCAGATTATCGATCGAATTGTCCGACTCGGCAGTAATCGTCGTGCCGAGGGCCCGGAATATGCCGCTGGTAGCATTCACGTCAGCGTCAATCTCGACGTCACCCTCAAACTCAAAGTCGTTGCCAGCAAGATTCAGCGGCTCGTTCAAGTCGAGAAGGACGTCAGTTGCAGCGTCACCGTTCAAGGTGACGTTATCAGTGGCAGAACTGACCTCAATGCGTGGGAGGGAGACACCGCTCGTTGTAAGATTCTGAGAGGTGCCCCCATTCTGCTGATCGAAGACCAGAGCACCGCCACTACTGGAGTACGAGGCGTCGGATCCGCCATTAAACGCCGCACCGTTTCCGGTGATAACGAGGTCATATCCCTCAAACTCAATCGCTCCGTTGGTCCCAGTGTTGTTTACTCGAACGGCATCGGAGGTAGCATTGGCCGTAACCTCTACGTTTGAGGCAAGGGACAGTGTGTCGTTCACTGTAACTCGTCCCTCGATTGCACCATCCTGACCAATGGAGCTACCGGCTGTGCCATCGGTGAGCCCATTATTCGCGGCCTCAGCGAGGCCCAAGGTGAGGTCTCCACCATCGGCCACTGAGACATTGCCATCGATTTCTTGGACGTCGGAGATGGTAGTGCCGGACGCAGAAGCCGTCACATTCTGAATGCGAGCGTCGTCGTTCGTAAAGTCATCACTACCATTGATTGTAGTATTCTCTCCTGTGACATCCAGGGTAATCGGGTTGTCGGTTCCGTCGAACACGTTGCCGAGAATCGAATGGCTTTGTCCACTTCCGGCCAGTTCGATCGTTTGGGTAGCGTCCCCATCCTCCTGAATTGTACCCGGACTTTCTACCGTCAGAACGCCATTCAGAGTGAGGACATTGTCGGAAAGATCACCAGAAGGAACTGGTGCACCGTCGCTGTTCAGCAGAACATCCGTGTCCGAGCTAACCGTCAGATTTTCAAGCCCATCGGAAACCTCCCGAGCCGTCTGGCCTGCCGTATTGCTGCTTGAGGTGGACGTATACTCCAGGTTGTAGGCATTATCCGGGGAGTTGAATGTCCCCGACCCGGCAATCACCTGGTTATTGCTTCCATCGAGTGTTCGGATCACTTCTGCCTCCGGACCGGCCGGAACGAGACCGTCGCCACTGGCGATACTGACACCTCCATCTCGAAGCTCAAGCGTTCCGGTGAATTCCAGTGCAGTGTCACTCGTGCCGTTCGCGCTTTCATCAGGGTTTACGGTCAGGTCACTATTGCCCCTCACGATCACGTTTCCAAGAGTATCCTGACCAGCAACCGTGTAGGCACTCTCGATGACGACTGCCTCGTCTCCCTCAGTCTCGAGGTTACTATCAACCGTAAGCTTCCCACCCTCCGGAGCTGCAGCTCCCGTGGACTCCTGTAGGAAGAGATTATCCTCCAGCCTGAGAGTGGTGGTTGCAAATTGCCCTGGGTCGATGATATTGACGTCTCCGTCTACGGTAACTGCTTCATTTACCGTCAAAGTCGCAGTGGGCTTGTCGACCTGGAACGTTCCCTCAAACTCGAACAGGGTCTGGTTGTCGAAGGACCCATCTGTTTGGCTTACGAAAGCAAGCGTAGTGTTCTCATTGCTCAGGATGTCAGCATCCGAAGAGGTCCGGTCAAAGTTACGTCGGACTTCCAGGGTCTGACCGCTACCGATATCCAGTATGCCATTGTTATTCAACACCACGTCGCCTGTCGAGACATCACCAGCGACTGGCTTCAGATCCGTTGTCCCGCCGTTCACCGTGGTTGCACCACCAACTCGGGCGTTGGCAGGATCACTGGCGGACGTGGTCGTAATGGTCACATCGGCGTTGGCCGTAAGGTTGCCCGTTACCGCAACGCCACCGTCGGTCGAAGTAGTAAGATTGGTGGAGGCGTCGGCCGTAAGGTCGCCGTCGATATTGATTCCATTTCCGTCGTCATTCTGCCCATTAAATGTTGCACCATTGCCCCCGGCGACCTCGACGTTGGGCAGGTCGTTCACGTCGTTGTTAGCGTTCCCATCACTGTCGGAGACGTTTACGGTTTGATCGAGACCGTCTCCATTCTCGAAGCGAATTGTCCCGTCTCCAGCAGAAATACCACCAAGGTCACTGTTCTCGTGCGTGACCGTACCACTACCTTCGTGGAGGACTGTAAGCGTATTGCCGGAGCTAATGTCAATCGTCGTCGTGACACCTCCGAGTGCGCCCGATGCGCCATTTTCGATGGGGAAAGGCCCATTGCCAGACGCATCATCCGCTACCTCTGTCGTAAGGTCACCGTCCACATTAAACGTGGAGCCATCTGTATTGGCGTTATCCCGACTGTTGATGATCTGGCGAATAGATCCCCCGTCCACAGTCACTGTCCCCCCATTAGAATTGTCGATGTCTACAAAGGTTTGGTCCGTTGAGGAACCGTCGTCAACACTCGTTTCCTCAACGATCCCAAAATCGAAGTTTCCGGAGTTGGGAGGGGACGCTCCATCGTATGCCTGAAGAGTTACCTCGATGTGGTTGTCATCATCTCCTTCGTTCGAGACGGCCTGAACTGTCGTCGTTCCGTTGACAGTAAGATCACCAGCCCCATCCACCAGCGTTGCGCTGGCAGTGGTCACGTCTGCATTCAGCGTCAGGTTACCCAAATCGACCTCATCGCCGTTAGCATCAGAATCGGAATTGACAGTCAGTGACTGATCATCCCCGAGTTCGAGTGTACCGTTTACTGTCAAGCTCTGGTTGCTACCGACCGATACAGCATTCGAGACAGTCAGGTCGCCACGGAAGTCCGCTCGAACATCATTATTGATCGCGAGGCTACTCGCCGTGAACGTATCAAATCGACCACTTGGAAATTCGACCGTCTTCCCGGCCGGTGTCTGAGTGTCCGTAACGGTGAGGGTGCCATTACCAATGTCTGCCGGCGCTTCCAAACCCGCTGTGATGTCTCCGGATTGAGCTCCTCCACGAAGGTCGTATGTCACGTCGACATTGTCCGGAAAGGTCGGGGAGTTTCCCGAAATGCTACCGTTCGGCCAGCGCAACACAGTCGCACCGCCAAGAATCTGGAAATCACGTGTCGCATCGATTTCGACGGTACCACTCGCCAAAGCCAAAGTGCCAGACCCGTCAAGCTCGAAAAATGCGGTGCCATCTGATTGTACCGTCACCGTTTGGTCGGCACCATCACTGTACGTGAGCCCATCAAGCTCGACTGCCTCTGCCCCACTATCGTCATCCGTGCGGGCTTCGAGAACAAAATCGAACCCCGGATTCACGGTCAGGGTCTCGTTATATCCTCCGGCCCGAACCGCGACGACATCTCCGTCCTCGTCGACAGCACTAATCCCCGCGCTAATCTGGTCGGGATTATCGGGGTCGTCCTCATCAACTATGATTGTATCCTGCGCCTGCGCGGCCACAAGGCCGCCGGTCAGCAGGAGCGCAAGGACAGAGAAAAGAGCAGTACGTAGCAATTTTGGCACGTTCATATCTGTTGCTGCGAATTGATGCGAAGGCGTCTGGGTCGTCGGGGAGAAATCGGTGCTCGGTCCCATGGGAGAAGGCACGGTCGACTTGTGTAGCCAACGGGTGATGATTTCGCGACGCTTCTCAAACGGGGTCGGTCCAATCCGCCGTAGATGGGGGGACCTCCCGCAGGAAGGTGCGAAAGCACATTCGGGAGACTAATGGACCGGACCCTGAAAGTCAACCATGAGATTGTCCGATATTGGTGATGTGGATGTTGTGTCCCGATTTGTTCGTAGTTATATACCGAGTAATTGGGAGAATCTGCGTGATTCTCCCGATCTTTTCGTAGAGCAAAGCGCATTCCAGACAAGGCTCCCTGCCTGGATCTCCCGATTTGCTCGCATCTCAGGGCGTGTTTTCATGCTCTCTCCGCTCTCATCAGGGGGCTTCACTCTTTCTTGTTGACAACACCTTGCTGGCCGGGCGAGAACCACGAAGGAATCAGGGTGAGAGTACGAGGAAATCGGGACGCGTGTACGAAGGAATCGGGAGTTAGGTACGAAGGAATCGGAACCATTCTTTCCTCTTGAATAAATGGGAAAACATTCTACAAGAAGTACGAAACGATCGGGAAATGGTCGGGGCGTCCGTCTATTTTGGGGCTCAGCGGTACTCAGAGGCGTTTAAAGCCCCGAACCCGTGGGGCGAGAAGTGCGAAGGGATCGGGAGACATGCCGCCTGACTTCGTGTGTGATGTCTCTTGCCTTCGGGGGCGCGTGCCCTATTCAGCGAGCGCTACTGGCGTTTTGCCCCCTCTCCTCCCGATTCTTTCGTGGATCCTCGATGTTACTGTTGGACCTTGGTCGTCTTCTCTTTATGAATGTGGTGGTTCACGAGTAGCTACTTCCCTGCACGAGGCCAATCTGCTCGTTGTCGAGCCGTGCTACTCCTTCTCCAACTTACTCCTTTCCACATAATGCCTTCCCACCCTACCGCTTCGGAGTCTCCTGCGGGCTCCTCCTCAATTCCGGCTCGCGGCTCCGAAGAGGTCGACTCCGACAAGGAGAACATTGTCGTTAAGGCCAATCAACTCATTCGGGGCCGCATCAACTGGACGAAGCTGGAGCATCGCGTAGTGGCCATGCTGGTGGCCCAGTTGAAACGCGAGGACGACGCCTTCGAGATGCAGCGGGTCCACATCAGCGACCTGATGGACATGTCCCAAACCTCCTCGCGGGACATCTACAACCGGGCGGAGGAGGTTTGTCGCAAGCTGCTTAACCAAAAGGTACACGTGCGCACTCGCACAGAAGACGGCCGACGCATGTACCAGGGGTATAACTGCCTCTCCACCTGCCGCTACGTGGAGGGCTCCGGCTACATTGAGGCCAAGTTCAACGACGACATGAAGCCGTTCCTGCTGCAGCTGAAGCGGCAGTTCACGATGTACCGGCTGCAAAACTTCATGCAGCTGAGCTCGCAGCATTCGATGCGGATGTACGAACTGATCAAGATGCGGGAGGGCCTGCGCCATCTCTGCCTTTCGGTGGAGGAGCTCCGCGAGGTGCTCTGCTGCGAGCACACCTACGAGCGGTTTTCGGATTTTCGGCGCCACGTGCTTGAGCGGGCCCGGACCGAAATCAAAGAGACTTGCGATGTCTACTACACCTACGTGATCGAGCGGGACGGACGGACCCCGGTGCGGGCCCGGTTCTTGATCCATCGGACCCGGGAAGACGGGACCCCGCCATTGGTCGAGCGCGAAGACGTTGCCGACGACGATGAGCAACAGGCGGAGGAGCACCTAGGCGAAAACGGGACGGGCGGCCCAGTCTCGAATGGCACGGCTATTGCCCCGCCCGCCTCGGCCGCACATCTCCTCCGAAAGGCTGAGACCCAATACGACCTCTACGCCTCCATTCTGTCTCGGCTCAAGCAGGACACCCTCGACGACATTAGTCGCTCGACCGTCCGCTCTGCCCTCCGGGACAGTCGGGAGGCCGCCTCCGCGGTCCCTCCCGAGGCCGATGCCGCCACCGCGGCCGAGCACGTCGTTCGCAGTGCAACCAAGAAGCTGCAGGGGTGA
>JAHENZ010000124.1 GCA_018609755.1 Salinivenus sp.
ATCCATCCGTCGCCGAGCTATCACAAGTACGACGTGACCGACTACCGGGCCATTCATCCGGACTACGGGACGATGGCCGACTTTGAGCGCTTCCTGGCGGAGGCCCACGAGCGCGGCATCCGGGTGGTGATGGATTTCGTGATCAACCACACCGCCCGGGCGCATCCGTGGTTTCAGCGAGCCGTGGAGAATCCCAGTGGACCGTACCATGACTTCTACGTCTGGGCCGACCCCGATACCCTTTCTTCCCTGACGGTGGAGGGGACCAATCCCGATTCCGACAATCGAGAGCTCTGGCACGAGGCCGAGGGACTGGAGGAGCGCTACTACGGCTTCTTCTGGGGCGGCATGCCGGATCTAAACTTCGACAACGCCGCCGTTCGCGACTCAATCGTGGACATTGGGCGGTTTTGGCTGGAGAAAGGCGTCGATGGGTTCCGGCTCGACGCTGCGCGGCACATCTACCGAACGCCCAAGAAGAATCACCGCTTCTGGGAGCAGTTTCGGGCCGAGATGGAGGCCATCAAGCCGGACGTGCTTCTCGTGGGCGAGGTGTGGGACGAACCGGACGCCGTCACGCCTTATCTGTCCGGCCTGCACTCGGTGTTCAACTTCGACATGGCCCAGGCCATGCTTGACGCTGCCGGCACGGGTCGCGCCGACAGCCTCGCCCACCGCCACGCCCGGATCCGGTCGGCCTATCAAGAAGTGGCACCCAACTTTGTAGATGCCACGTTTCTGGCCAATCACGACCAGAATCGGGTGCGGAGCGTGCTCGACAGTGACGCAGAGGCGCGGGTCCCCGCCCACCTTCTCTTTACGCTCCCGGGGCACCCGTTCGTGTATTACGGCGAAGAAATTGGGATGCGCGGCAAGAAGCCGGACCCACACATTCGGGAGCCGTACCTTTGGACTCGTCCGCCCGATTCCGTCCGGGCCGACTGGATTGAGCCGGAGTATAGCACCGACTCGACTGTTACTCCCCAACAAATACAACGGCAGCGCGAGGGATCCTTGTGGCAGCTCTATCGGCGCCTCATCAAAATCCGAACGCAACAGCCGGCGCTCCACGACGGGGGGCTTCGGCCCGTGTCGTCCCCCGACACGTCTGTCGCTCTGTTCGTCCGAACACATGCCGAGGGCGACCTCCTGGTGGCCCACAACGTAGGGGAGAATGAGGTTCGTACAGAATTGCCGGACGCTCTTCGTGCATTTGAGCAGAGACTCTATCGCTCTACCCCACATGCGCAGCGGCAGTCGGAGGCACTCGTCCTGCCCGCTCGAAGCACCCTGATTCTTCGCCGGTGACTGGCGGTTTGTGCCAAACCGGGCGAAAGGCTTTGAGCACACGTTCCCGGAAGCGTCGTTGGACTCTAAGGGACTTCAATCGAGAGCTTGGGATTGGCGTTTAGAAAAACGGCTCGCAGCGGCTATCAGAGCCGATATTTAGCGGAGAAAAGTCCAATTTCATGGTTGAAGTTACTTACCGCCGCTCCTGATACGTTCTGCCACTGGTACTCCTTCGCGTTCACAAGATCAACTCCTCGCGTCCGATGACGAATTTGAGCATAGCGGCTTTCCGGTCTCTACTTTTCGGAGTTTTGCTTCTCGTCCTCCCCCTAAGCGACGGCCTTGCGCAGCGGGCGGCCCCTGGTCCAGGCAATTACGTTGAACATCGAGTCGATGCGTCGACCGTCGTTGTGGAGGGGCAGAACGCCGACCTTCACCTCACGATCGTTCGGCCGTCCGTGGTGAAGGTTCATTGGCGGCGAGGCGAATCGGGTCCCGATACCTCTCAGGCGGTTCTGGGAGACGCCACCGCCGACCTGCGCCCGACGGTGCAGGAAAGCGCGAATGCCCTGTACGTGCGCGGCGGCGACGTGACCGCAATTGTGGATAAGAATCCTCTGCGCGTCCGGGTCACCGACGCCACCGGTCGCACCGTATTCCGGGAGGCGTCGTCGAACGTGGCGTGGACGGACACCAGCCGCACGCTCCGGATGGAGATGGACGCGGACACTCGGGCGTACGGCACCGGCGAGCGTCCGGTGTTCGGCGTGAAGGGGCACGCCTTCGACCTCGTCAACACCCAGCGCTACGGCTACAATGAAGCGCCAATGACGATGAAGGTGAACGTGCCATTCGTCCCCACGACGGGCGGGTACGGCCTCTTCATCGACAACCCCTACAAGGCTTACCTCAATGTAGCGGAGGCTGATTCAACGCAGCTCCGATACGAGACGGGAGGGGGGCGCCTGCGCTACTACGTGCTGGTGGCTTCCACCATTAAGGAGCAAATTCAGCAGTACACCGCGCTCACGGGCCGGCAGCCGCTTCCGCCGAAGTGGGCCCTCGGCTACATGCAGTCGAAATACGGCTATCGCACCGAAGACGCGGCTCGGAGTGTCGTCGATACGCTGCGGCAGAAAAACTTTCCGGTAGACGCGCTCATCCTCGACCTCTACTGGTTCGAGCACATGGGCGACCTTCGGTGGAACCGGGAGGCGTTCCCGGAGCCGTTTCAGATGATGCAGGACTTGAAGGATCGGGGCGTGCAGTCGATCGCCATCACGGAGCCGTACATCGTGCGTCCGTCCCGCCTCTTCGAACCGGCGCTCGACAGTAGCTTCGTGGGGCAGACCCCGGAGGGGGAGCCTTACATTATGGAGGACTGGTGGTCGTGCCCGGACGGCTGCGGCGTGGCCCTGCTCGACATTACGGACCCGGCGGCGCAGGACTGGTGGGCGGAGCAGTACCCGCCGTTCATGGGAGAGACGATGGCGGGACTCTGGACAGACCTCGGGGAGCCGGAGGAGCATCCGGAGGACATGCAGCACCACATGGGAACCACCCCCGCGGTTCACAATCTTTACAACTTCCTCTGGGCCCGTACCCTCTACCAGCGCTGGGACGAATGGCGCCCCGATCGACGGATGGTCAATCTGACGCGCTCAGGGTACGCCGGGATTCAGCGCTACGGGACGGTGCTCTGGAGCGGGGACGTGGCGCGCAGCTTCGACGGCCTGCAGGCCCAACCGCCGCTCCTCCTCAACATGGGGCTCAGCGGTCTGGGGTATTACGGTTCGGACCTCGGGGGCTTCACGGGCGGTCCCAAGCAGCCTGAGCTGTACGCCCGCTGGCTGCAGCACGGGGCCCTCTCGCCCATCATGCGGGTCCACGGCGTCGACAATCTCCCGACGGAGCCCTGGCGGTTTGGGGCACAGGTGGAGCGCATCGTCCGCTCCAGCGTCCATCTCCGGTACCGGCTGATGCCGTACCTCTACTCCCTGGCCTGGACGAATCATCGCACCGGCGTTCCGCTTGCCCGTCCCCTCTTCTTTGCGGATCCGGACGACGAGCAGTTGCACGGCTACACGGACGCGTATCTGCTGGGGCCGAACCTTCTCGTGGCCCCGGTGCTGGAGGAGGGCAAGCGGTCGAAGACCGTCCGGCTCCCGGAGGGAACCTGGATTGACTGGTGGAGCGACCGGGCGTACGACGGAGGGCAGACGATCACCGTCGACGCTCCGCTCGACGAAATTCCTCTCTTTGTGAAGGCGGGCTCCATCGTTCCCACCCGACCTGTGGCCCCGCACACCGGCGCCCAGTCGACCGACACGCTTGGGGTTACTGTGTATCCCGATGCTGAAGCGTCTGCGTCCTTCTCTCTCTATGAGGACGATGGCCAGACGCGGCGATACCGACAGGGAAGCTATGCCCTTACGTCCCTTCGTCAGTCGTGGCAGTCGGGAGAGGACGCATCGGCCCTTCGCCTTACGGTCGGGGCCGCGAACGGGCACTACGAGGGCCAGCCCGAGGCTCGGACCCTTCAGGTCGACGTGCATCGGCTCGCATCGGCGCCTTCCCGCGTGGTCGTGGACGGAAATCCGTTGGCGGAGTCTGCTTCTCAGGCCGCACTTGCGCAGCATGACGGGTGGTTCTACGACGATGACGAGCAGATTCTCTACGTGCAGCGTCGGGCCGACGTCCACCAGCCGCTCCGGATCACGGTCCACGGCGCTCGCATTGAGGATTGAGAAGACGCGGGTCGTTCATCCGCTGCACTGTCTGTGCCCAGATTCGTTCGGCAATGGAGGCACTATTTTTTGGCGAGGCCGCGAGTGGAAGCAATGGGTTTTGGGGGCTCGGCCTGCTGATTGGAGCGGTGGTACTCGGGCTCCTGGTTCACGCGCTCGCGACCTGGGGCGCGCGCCGCATTTTGGATCGCTCCGTTGAGACGGCACCGCTGCGCGGGGCGTTGCTCCGGCGACTCTCGGGGCCTCTCCGCGTTCTGGTACCGATCCTCTTTGCATACGGCGTTCGTCCGGTGGCTCGGTTACATCTGCCTGCAGAGGCGAGCGCGGTTCTCGATGGGGGGCTCTACGTTCTGCTCATCGTCGCAACGACGTGGCTGATTGTGGCGGCGCTCCGGGCAGGGGAAGAAGTCGTGGCGGAGCATTATTCGACGGACGTGCCGGACAACCTGAAGGCCCGGAAAATTGTGACGCAGGTGCAGATTCTGCGTCGTATTGCCACTGCTGTCATCATCGTTCTTGGGGTGGGGCTCGTACTCTTGCAGTTCGAGCCCTTTCGGAAGCTGGGGACCGGGATCCTGGCGTCTGCGGGGATCGTCGGCATCGTCATCGGAGTGGCTGCACAGAGCACACTCAGCGACCTCATCGCCGGCATCCAAATCGCCCTTACCCAGCCCATCCGCGTCGACGACGTGGTAATTGTGGAGGGGGATTTTGGGTGGGTGGAAGAGATCACGCTGACCTACGTCGTCGTGCGGGTATGGGACAAGCGACGCATTGTCCTGCCTATCACCCACTTCGTCGAACAGCCGTTTCAGAATTGGACCCGGACGTCTGCGGAGTTGATTGGTTCGGTGTTTCTCTACGTCGACTACCGCACGCCCGTACAGGCGGTGCGGGACGAACTGCAGCGGATCGTGCAGGCGTCCGAGTACTGGGATGGGGATGCCTGTGCGTTGCACGTGACGAGCACCAGCGAGCGAGCAATTGAACTCCGGGCCATCGCCAGTGCGGAAAGTGCGCCCCAGTTGTGGGAACTCCGGTGCGAGATCCGAGAGAAGCTGGTGACCTACCTCCAAGAAGAGCATCCTGAGGCGCTTCCTGTCGTCCGAGCACGGATGCAGGACGACTCGTCTCTCCCATCTTCAGAGCTAGAAGGGCAACCGGAACAGCCATAACACACACGTGCCCATCCGGATCCGTGCGAGGTCCGGACGGGCACAGTCGTCGGGGAAGGCGTCAGGTCAGAGACGCTTCCTTAGAATACAAAACCAACTCAGGCGTTCGTACGGGCCCGTTGAGACTGCCTCTGATTTTTCGCAACGTCGTTCGGAGGCCAGTCATCATCTTCCTGTTCCGGCTCGGGCCACAGCGTCTTTACCTCCTTCGTTGATTTGTCCACAAAGGGTTTTTGCTCCTCTTCGGGGGAGGGTTCTGGTTCTTGTGTCTGGGTCGTGCGCTTCGAAGCCTTGCTCCTAGAGACGTCGCTCACCATCAGAAGTGCTGGCATTACAAACAGAGCAGAGAGGAGAGACCACATCAGGCTTTTCACCCAGACTCCGGCATTGGCAGTGTCGAACATCGTCCCTCCGAAGCTGACCAAAACCCAAACGCCGATGGCGATACTAAGGTAGAGAATGGCGCGACGAACATTTTCCATAACGATAGGGGCGAGAGACGAACTTGGCAGACCTGCACAATTAGGTTCTATCTCCAACGAGAAAAGGATAGGAAATTCGGAAATGTCGATCCCTCCTAATGCCTCACAAAGGGGGCGATGAGATGTGCAGGGTAGCGTTTGTTCGCTCCCGCCGGTTTGTGAATGAGTAGACGCACGGGTGTTTTCTAAATGGGCACTTCTATATAGGCAGGATATTTCTCTGTGTTTCGTTTTGTACCAGAACGATCAAAAATTGTCCGAGATAAGGGCCCAGCAAATAGTATACCAACAGTTGGGAGTGGGCTGGTTTTTTCCATGAGTTGAACCGGAGGTGTGGAAATTTAGTGTCTCCCAAACGGAACATCTGCCTTTTGTGAACTGGAGATCAATTTTTTTAGCAGGGCATTTGGTCCGCTCATCCTTCCGGGTATATCTCTACAAGACGATTCATTGAGGGGGCATCGGCTTCGGGCTTTGCAGGTCGGCGCTATCCTTTGATGACACCGAGGGGGCGGAGTTGCGCCACTTTTTTCGAGAGACCAGCGCCTTCCACTGCTTCAACTACGTCCGCCACGTCCTTGTACGCCTCCGAGATTTCCTCGCGCACCGTGCGGTTGCTCTCCCCGCGAACGATGATTCCTTCATTTGCAAGCTCGGCGGTAATATTTCGGTTGCCGGCCGTCTTACGGGCCTGCCGGCGACTCATCTTGCGTCCGGCGCCGTGACACGTGCTGCCAAACGTTTCCTCCATCGCCTTGTCGGTCCCCACGAGGACGTACGAGTAGCGGCCCATGTCGCCGGGAATGAGGACCGGTTGCCCCACCTTCTGGTAACGGCCCGGCACGAGCGGGTGGCCGGCGGGAAGGGCCCGCGTCGCCCCTTTCCGGTGCACGCAGACCTCCTGCTCGCGTCCGTCGACGCGGTGCGTCTCGAACTTCGCAATGTTATGGGCCACTTCGTAGACGGTGTGTAGGCCGTGTTCGCGGGGCGAGAGGTCGAGCGCTTCCTCGAACGCGACCCGCGTGTTGTGGGCCATCACCTGCCGATTGGCGAAGGCGTAGTTGATCGCGCAGCGCATCCCGCGGATGTACTTTTGCCCCTCGGCCGAATCGATGGGCGCACAGGCGAGCTGGCGGTCGGGGAGATCGATGTTGTACTTGTTCATGGCCCGGTCCGTGTCCTGCAGCGCGTCGTCGCACACCTGATAGCCGAAGCCGCGGCTTCCGGAGTGGATGATGACGGTGATAGCGCCTTCGTCGAGCCCCATGATGCGTGCGGCTCGCTCGTCGTAGACGTCCGACACGTAGCCGACTTCGAGAAAGTGATTGCCGGAGCCGAGCGTCCCGATCTGATCGAGCCCCCGTTCCCGCGCCCGGCTCGACACCGCATCCGGGTCGGCCCCGTCCACCTGCCCGCCCTCTTCGATCACGTCCAGGTCGGCGTCGGAGCCGTAGCCCTGGTTGACGGCCCACGTGGCCCCCCGTTGCAGGACGCGCGGCAGCGTCGAATGGTCGACGCGCAGGGCCCCGGAGGAGCCCACGCCCGTGGGGACGCGGTGGAAGAGGGTGTCGACGAGCCGCTCCGCATCCTGGGTGTCGATGTCCTCCTTCGTGAGCTTGGACGACATCAGCCGTACGCCGCAATTCGAGACGACGAATCCGTTCGCGACAAAGTTGTGGTCTTCGTGGGCAACGGTGAAATCGTACACGTGTGGGTCCCCTGTTTCCGCCTCCAGGTCGACGGGATCAACCGAGTCGATCGTTGACCAGACCATTCCGCTGCGCTTCAATCCGTCGAGTGCCTGTTCGCAAAAGGTGTCGAATGTGGGGAACGAGGACCCGATGCGGACACCTGTTTTCCGCTCCCCATAGAGCGCTCGCTCCAGAAATCGACAATTTACGTACTCGTCCGTCAGGTCGTCGTAGATGATAGAAGGGGACGTGCCGGCCTCGTGGCGCGTTTGGGCCTGCTCGGCGGCGGTCTTTCGCCGGGAAAGAATCTGCTGTTTTTGCTTGAGATATTCGACAGCCGCCATCGCGAGCGACGACCGTTTTTGATTGTACTCGTACCCAATCCGACTCCACAGCGGAAACAGCGAGTCCGTTCGCGACGAGAGCATCAGGCGAAGCCGCACCCGACCGTCGGCACTGTTCTCCGGAGCGACTTCGGTAATCTCCTTCGTGTCTACTCCGAATTCCCCGATGATAGATGCCAGATCCTCAAGGAATTGCCGGCCACTCTCTGCAAACTCTTCTCTCTTGCTAAGAGAAAGAGCCGGAGCGTAAAAGTTGCGTCCGTGATCCGTCATCGTCGAGGGAGCAGACAGCTCAGCGCCAAAGAGAGGGGCCAGGAAGAGCCGCTGATGCCAGAGTGGGGCGTCGGACAACCATTCGGGAGTGCCGTAGTCCTGAGCCGCTTTGTCTCCAACGGGGACCCCCAATGCTGCCATGACGGCCGCGAAGGACGTGCTGACCACCTTGAAGGACGTCTCGGTTCGCTCGAAGTCGTAGTGTTCGTATGGAGTCTCGATGCTGTGACTCCGCTCCCGTTGGTAGATACGAGAGGGTGTAAATCCGGCCGCCTCCACGTCGGCTCGAATCGTCTCCAGATCGTCAGGACCAGCGTAAAACCACGCAGTCCCCTTTCCACGATCGCCGCTGAAAAAGAGGGTGCCATCTCCGAAAAGAAAGCCGGCAATTTTGATGAGGGGGGGAACGGCCGAGTCGTCTGCTCGAAGTGGAAGGAGGTCTCGCTCGCGAAGGTAGCGGAGTACTTGCCCCAAGGCATTGCCGGCGTTTTCTTTTCCGTGCTCTTTCAGCACCTCGCGGATGTCGGCTTCGTCGACGAGGACGTGATCGGACGGCTCATCGTAGGGGACGCCCTCAAACGGATGGCGAGCGATCTGGGCTCCCGGTCCTAAATTGTCGAGATCGCTCATGCCATCGGGGGTCCAGAACGGGTGGTCGCCGGTGGTCAGGACTTCGTCGCCGCCGGTGGTGCGGAGGCGATACACCGGCTGATCGGGTTGATGCTTCAAAAATGCAGCCACGGATGTCTCGGCGCTCGCTGGAGTATCAAGGTCGTGGCAGTGGAGTACGTCGTTTTGCCACGTCGTCTCCATCTCCGCGATCGTGCGCGTGTAGCCGTGGGTGTGGAGGACTTCGCTGTCGCCCGCGAGGCAATTGATGTCGTACCCGACCCCTCCAGGCGAGATTACACCGTCGTCCGGGTCGAACGCGGCCACGCCGCCGATGGGAAAGCCGTAGCCCCAGTGAATGTCGGGCATGGCGAGGGAGGCCCCGACGATGCCGGGCATGTGAGCCACGTTGATGGCCTGCTGGGGCGCGTCGTCCGAGAGGATGTCCTCCAGCATCGGTTCGCTGGCATAAAGGCGGGCGGGCACGCGCATGCCGCCGCGTTTGGGGAGTTGCCAACGGTAATCGTCCAGTTTTTCGAGGGTGTAATTGGGCATGGGGACTGCGGGTGCCTAAGGGTAATAGGGAAGAGGAAGTGTACCGTTAAGACAATGCGCTGTTTTCGGCTATGTGCACATTTGATTTGAGTACGACTGTTCTCTCGGCCGGGGCCGTAGGGGGAGGTATTGATCGAGTTGGAGACGTAATGACGGCGACGATATGCAAAAATGAGATGAAGAGGTGACACGTAATAATCTATTATTGAGTTTTTTGTTAATTATAAGTTTTTATTCACATCTTGAAACCGGTTTCGTGCTGGTCTTACAGGTTCGTCACTATTACACTGGATCTACAGAAGTCATAAAGGAAGCGAATCCAAGGAATTCCACCTGTGTGATCGTGGAAGCGATTACAATTGGATTCGTGAGAACACGGTTTGTGGGGAGCTTCCCTTTCCGCCAAGGCTGTCTCTACGGAGTTCGCGTTGAGACGCAACCGTTTTGAGCGGATTGAGACGGTTTGTCGGTAGGGGGCGACTTAAGACGATATGTCCGAAGACGAACCGCCTCAAGGTGCCAAGTTCGGCATTGTCGCAGGCCCCAGAGATCGTCATAGACGGGCTCTACGAGGTCCCTTTTCGATTAGATCAAAATCCACCTGCTGTTATGAGAAAAGCGATACGGGTTCTCGCGTCTACACTTCTCATTTTTTGTATTTCTGCCTCTCTGACCTGGGCGCAAACGGGACAGATTGCGGGACAGGTCGTTGAGGAAGAGACAGGAGAGCCCCTTCCTGGAGTGAACGTCGTCCTCCCAGAACTGACGGGGAAAGGAACCAGCACAAATCAGGACGGGCAATTTCGGATTATCAACGTCCCCCCGGGTACGTATACCGTTCAGGCGACATTCGTAGGGTACGAGACCGCGACTGTTGAGGGTGTGCAGGTGAATCAGGACCTGACGGCCGAGATCACGATCCAGCTTCGGCAAGACGTGGCGGAGCTTGAAGGCGTGACGGTGCAGGCCCAACAGGATGTGGTGCAGTCGGACCTGTCCGCGAGCCGAGCGGACATTAGTGCCGAAGACATCGAAAACCTCCCTGCCGCCGACGTTGCGACCGTTGTGGGACTTCAGGCAGGAATTCAGGGGTTGAATATCCGGGGAAGTGAAGCCGATCAGGCGGACTTTCAGGTCAATGGCTTTAGTCAGCAGAGCGGTCGAGACAATACGCCCTACACCGGGGTTCCGTACACGGCGATTCAGCAGGTGCAGGTCCAGTCCGGAGGGTTCAACGCCGAGTACGGCAACATCCGCTCGGGCATGGTCAACGTGACGACGGTCGAGGGGCCAAGGGATGAATACATGGTAGACGTACTTGCCCGCTATAGTCCGGCAAGCAGCAAAAGCTTTGGCATCTCGCCCACCGATCCCAACTCCTACTGGATGCGTCCCTATCTCGACCCGGAAGTCGCGATGGAGGGCACGGGACAGTGGTCGGAGGAGCTTCAGAATTCGTATCCGGATTTTGAGGGATTCAACGAGATCGCGGCCAACAATCCCCAACTCACCCCGCAGCAGGCGCAGGATCTGTTTCGGTATCGTCACCGCCGGGACATTAGCATCGACAAGCCGGACTACCAGATCGACGGCACGATTGGAGGCCCAGTGCCTGTCGTCAGCGACTATCTTGGGGATCTCCGGTTTGCCGTCTCGTACCGGCGGGAGCAGGAAGAGTACATTATCCCGCTTTCTCGAAGTGGGTACGACGAACAGACGGGTCGCTTCAACCTCACCTCGAACGTCACGAACAACTTTAAAGTAACGTTGACGGGGATGACGGCGATTCAGAAGGGAAACAATCAGGAGAGCCCGCGGACGGGTCCCACCCGCATTCGCCGGGATGGAGATCGAGAATGGATTTCAGACTACGGGGCCGGAGTGAACTACACGGAGATTGGAGCCTGGGGGGGAGAGGACATCTTTGGAACGGGCGCCTGGTCGGAGAGCGACATCCGCCGCTACATGGGCGGACTAAAGGTCAATCACACACTCGGGGAGAACACCTTCTACGAGGCCCAACTGCAGTGGCGGCAAACCAGCTACCGCACGAATCCGCCCCGGGAGCGCGATACGACAACGATTGCGCAGTTTGGAGGCGTAAGCGTGGACGAAGGGCCCCTCGGGTTTCAGTTTACGTCCGAAAACTCGATCACGGGACTGCGGATGGGCGGTCACCACTCCGAGTTTCGGGATACTACGGACACGAAAGAGTGGGCCGGCAAGTTTGCGCTCACGAGGGCCATTGGGCAGTACCACACGGCGAAGGTCGGCGTCGAGTTTAAGACCGAAAATCACGACGTGGACTTCAACTACAAGGACTTTCTCGTAAACCCGCCCGACCATTACGCCCACTACAACAGCACGCCCCTTTACGGCGCGGCCTTCATTCAGGACAAGCTGGAGTACAAAGGCATGATTGCCAACGTGGGGCTGCGGCTCGACTACTTCGATGCCAATACCGAGCGCTACGTCTTTCCGGAGGCGCAGGATGGGAGTGTGGACCGGTACCCGTCGGCGTTTTTGGGAGGGAATAAGCCGCGCTTCGACGAGATGATGGAGACCGAGCCGACCGAACCGAATATCAGCTTGAGTCCGCGGCTCGGGGTCTCGTTCCCCATTACCGACGTGAGCAAGCTATACTTCAACTACGGGCACTTCTATCAGCAGACGCGTCCGGACTTTCTCGACATGGTCCGTCGCGGAAATCAGACGGACAATGTCGTGCAGATTGCGAATCCGGAAATGCCCCGCCCGAAGACGACCGCCTACGAGCTTGGGTACGAGCAGGGGTTCAGCGAGCAGTACCTGCTCCGGATTGCCGGGTACTACAAGGACCTTCAGAATCAGCCCCGCTGGGTGCAGTACACGAGCCGCAATGGGCTCATTCAGTACGAATATCCTCGAGCCGAGAACTACCGGGACATTCGGGGCGTCGAGGTGAGCCTACGGAAGAATCAGGGGGACTGGGTTCGGGGCTTCGTCAACTATACCTATCAGGTGGAGTCCGGAGGGGACTTCGGCTTCTCGCAGCAATACGAGAGCCGCGTCGACCAGCGTCAATATGAGCGGCAGACGACCGACTACTACCAGTCGAAGCCGCAGCCGCAGCCCTACGCTCGGGTCAGCCTGACGTTCTTGACGCCGTCGGACTTCGGGCCGGAGGTGCTCGGCAGCAACGTGTTCGGCGACCTTCGGCTCAACTTCCTCGGACGCTGGAAAGCGGGAAGCTACTTCACCTTTACCAACGAACTCACGGTACCGGAGGTGGAAGACAACATGCAGTGGGAGGGCTACAAGATGGTCGACTTGAGGCTCAGCAAGACCGTTCAAACGTCGGGCGTAAGTGCCCAGATCTTCGCCGACGTGAACAACGTCTTCAACCTGAAGAACCTCAATCAGTCGTCGTTCTTCGGGCCGAGAGACTTCCAGCAGTACATCAACTCCCTGCGTCTGCCGGAGGAAGCCGTCGAGGGGTGGGAGGAAAACTACGCCCCTCGCGACGAAGACGGAAACCCTGAGTACGGAAATGACCAGCCCGGCGACATTGAGGCTGACCACATTAATCCCCCCAATGCGAAGTCGCTGCACTACCTCTTCCCGAGGAGTGTAAACATTGGAGTCCGGATGTCCTTCTAGGGGCAGTCCGGGGGGAGGGAGGACTAGGGGAATAAAAATGTCAAGACTCGTTCATAGCTGCTATTTCGTGATGAGCTCTTTTGATACTGATTGGCTCCAAGCACACACTTTCATTGCTGTCGGATGTCTGCTCCTGTTTATGGGGCTGACGGGGACTCAGAAGGGGTATGCCCAGTTTGACCAGAAACCGATGGCCATCGGGGACCTCAGCATGGTCTATACCGCGACTGGGGGGGAGCAAGAATACTATAACCAGGGGCCGAATCATCTCGAACTGAACCCCGAATTCCAGGACGGGCTGCTCCGTGCCGGGGCGCTTTGGATCGGTGCACGGAACGTGCAGGGGAAAGATGGGACGGAGTACGACGAGCGCGTCGTGCACGTCGGCCCGCGTACGACCGGATTCGGAGAGTTCTTCCCGGTCGAGTTCACGAAAACCGTGCGCTACGAGCCTCCCACCGTCACGGTCGACGGCAACGAGACGCTGAAGGAGGACAAGGGGTACGATGAAGTCGATTCCAGTCTTCCGTCCGATCAAATGATCGAAATTCGGGCGCACACGCTGCTAGGGGTAACCCTGACAAAGCGAATCTACGCATGGACGCAGGGGGATCACGATAACTACCATATTCAGGAATACATCCTGACCAACACCGGCCATGCGAGTGCGGAGGAAAACGGTGCCCTCGAAGGGCAGACGGTCGAGGATGTGTATCTCCACTTTCAGCGGCGCTACACACATCAAGAGCGCTCCGCAATTCCGGGGCAGGAGTGGGGCGCCAACGTGATGAACGATATTGTGGGAGACGGCCAGGAGGATTACGACGTGGATTTTGCGGCACAGTACACTTGGAACGGCAACTCGCCGGGCGCGGACATGGACCCCCTCGGCGGGCCGGCGTGGAACGACAGTCCCTGGTTCCTGGAGCAGGGGGACGACGGGGGAGAGTTGACCACGTCTCAGTTCGTTGGGACGGTCAAGCTCTACGCGCCGGAGTCGCCGGACAAGCCGCGGCAGCCCTCGATGACGAGTCACATCGACGCCGACCATCCCCTTACGTCCGGCAACAGCGCCTTCAACGAGCAAATGGAGCGCGAGTATCGGTTTATGTCGACGGCCGAGCGGGCAACGGACGACTACACGCTAGGGGACGGTTCGCACGCGTACCCCCATCACGCCGACATTGCCGATCAGGACGGAGACTTTACCACCGTGATGGGCGAAGGGGATCCGAAGCTCGGCAAAGCCGGAGGATACACCTCTGCCTTTAGTTATGGCCCGTACGACCTGGAGCCGGGCGAAAGCGTTCGCATTGTGACCGCCGAGGCAGTCTCGGGGCTTTCGAAACAGGCGCGCGTCGAGATTGGGCAGGCCTTCAAGCAAACAGCTACGGATGCGAGCGATCGGAGCACCACCGACGCGTTTGCCGACATCGAGTACGATGCGGACGGCGACGGGACGATTGATTCCGACGAAAGCATGGGCAAGAACGAATGGGTCATGACGGGGCGAGACTCGCTCTTTCAGACCTTTGAGCGCGCGATCGCCAACTTCGATGCGGCCAGTAATGCGGACGGGGAGCTTACGAACTATATTCTTCCGCAGCCGCCGCGGCCGCCGAGCTCCTTCAGCGTGGAATCCGGGGTCGACCAGATTGACCTGAGCTGGGAGCGTGGGAGCGATCCCCCCGGTGGATTTGAGATTTACCGGGCCCGCAGTCGCGTCATGGGGCAATACGACAACAACTATAATTACGAGTTGATTGCGGAGGTAGACGGAGGGACTCGCAGTTACAGCGACTCGGACGTGGTCCGCGGGGCGCAGTATTACTACTACATTCAGGCGGTGGGGAACGAAAACATGGATCCCACAGCGATGACCCCGACCGGCAAGCCCCTTAAGAGCAATCGGTACCAGACGCAGACCTGGGATCCGGCCTCTCTCAAGCGAGGACCGGGCGAGTCGGTGGCGGACTTCAAGATTGTGCCGAACCCCTACAACGTAGCGGCAGATCAGGACGTGCGATGGGACGAGCAGGATCGGCTTGGCTTTCTGGAGATTCCGGGCAACTGCATCATCCGGATCTACACGGAAATGGGAGAGCTGGTGGAGACCATCCAGCACACGGACGGCAGCGGAGACGAGTTTTGGGACCACACCACTGCAGACCGGCAGCTCGTGGCCAGCGGCTTGTACATCGCCGTCGTTCGGGATCTCGATACCGGACAGGTCTCCAAGAAGAAGTTCGTCATTATTCGGTAGGGGAGACAGGTGCGACCCACAAACTCCTCGGGGCGTCTACCGAGTGCCTACATTGAGAGATCACACAATTAACCGAGGTGTACATTATGAAATCGCGCATCGTTACGATCATCGCTCTTTCATGTGCCCTATTGGTTGGGCTTTCTGCTCCGTCCGTGGCTCAGGATAACACCAAGCGCGCGCAGACTGGGATGGGCTTTCTAAAACAGTCGCTGAGTCCCAAGGTGGCGGGAATGGGAGGGACGGGAACGACCCTCCGACTGCAGTCCACGTCCCTGTTTTACAATCCGGCCGGAATGGCCCAGATGGACAACTACGGACACGCTGCATTTTCGACCATGCAGTGGATTGCCGACATCAATTATAATAGTGCGAGCGTGTCCCTCCGTCCGGCTGAGGGCACATACGGGGTGATTGGATTCACCTTTATGCAGGTCAGTTACGGCGAACTGGAGGGCACCCGCCGCGCCGGGAATGATCAGGGCTACGTGTCCACCGGCACGTTTAGTCCCAACTCGTGGGCGTTTGGGATCGGGTACGCATATCCGGTCACGGATCGCATCTCGGTGGGGGCGAAGGTGAAGTACGCGAAGCAGAACCTCGGCCCGAGCGTCATGTCTGCAGACGGGGCCACGAAGCAGAATGAACTCGGGACCGGAGCCTACGACTTCGGGATTCAGTACGATACTGATTACAAGGGCATTCAAGTTGCCATGAACGTGCGGAATTTCTCGCCCGAGGTGCAGTATGAGCGACAAAGCTTTGAGCTGCCGATGGAACTCTCCGTGGGCATTTCTGCAGATATGTTCGAGATGACGGATTGGCTGTCCGACCCGAACAATAATCATTCGTTCAACGTGATGCTCAAGGGCGTGACGCCCCGAGACTTCAGTGAGCGGATGCACTTCGGTGGAGAGTACGCCTTTATGGATACCTTCTTCCTTCGAGGAGGGTATACGCTTCCCAAGTCGAGCCTCGAAGAAGGATTCAACGCCGGTGCGGGTTTTCAGACATCGCTGTCCGGCTTTGAGGTGGGGGCCGATTACTCCTACACGTCCTTTGATGTCTTCAACGGCGTGAATCGAGTCGGGATCAATGTCGGGTTTTAGAACTCTAATGCAGAAGCGGGGGGAGTTCGCGTAGTTGCTTCATTGTCCATTCTTGCGCATTGAGCCAATTGATTGACACAAGGCATGGAAGAAGGGGCCGGTGGATGGCCGTTGTGCTTGCGGTCTGTACCCTGGTCGTCGGAGGATGTGGATCCGGAGGAGAAGGAGAGCCCGAAGGGACGGGGAATGCCATGTCGCGTCAGGCAGTGGACGACACGACGGTGTCCATGCTCGTGCAGTCGCAGCGGGCCCTGAAACAAGGGGCGCTCCGCAAATCCCTTGCACTTGCCGATAGTGTCGTTCACCGAGCCCCGCGGCTGGCCGACGGGCACTTTCAGCGGGGACGTGTGCTCTCGGAGCTCAAGCGCTTTGACGAGGCGGAAACGGAGTACCGGAAGGTCCTGTCGCTCGATCCTCAGTATCAGGGCGCCTGGTTCAATCTGGGGAATAATGCGTATCGGCGCCAAAACTTCGAGAAGGCCCTCCGATACTTTCAGAACGAGCAGGAGCAGTTTGCTTCGGCCTCTACGCTCGTCGAGATTGGCAAGGCCTATGGGGCGATTGGGAAGCCGGATAGTGCCCAGTGGGCATACGAGCGTGCCCTTTCGCTCGACTCCACCGCGGCGGCGGCCCATGCTCGACTCGGTCGATTGTACGAGGAGGAGGGCAAACCGGAGGCGGCGCTCAGGCATTCCCGCCGGGCCCTGGAGCTTGCGCCCGATAACGTGAACTACCAATATGTCGTCGGGTCTCACCTCTTTCAGCTCGGGCGATACGAGGAGGCGATTGAGCGGCTGGAGTCCGTGATCGAGAAGCGCCCGTGGCATCAAGAGGCGCACTACAATCTTGGGCAGGCCCTCGTGCGGACGGGGAAACAGGACAAGGGAAAACGCTACCTATCGGCGGCGGATAGTCTCGATAAGCAGCAGCGCGAGATTGAGCGGTTGGAGTCCGTTGCGAAGGATCAGCCTGACAATCCGAAGCGATGGAAAACCTTGGGCGATGCGTATCGGCGGGCCGGTCGGTTGGACAGGGCACGAGAGGCGTATAGCATTGCATTGTATCTCCGTCCCACGAGTCCAACGCTTCGAGATCAGATGGCCCAGCTGGCGGCCGAGCGGGGCAACTACAAGGCAGCCGTTACGCACTATCGGACCCTTTTGCGTCGGAACCCCAACTTTACGGATGGGTGGTTTAATCTCGGGGTGTTATATGCTCAGAATGGAGAAACGGAAAAGGCCCGGAAGATGTGGGAGCGAGTGCTTCAGCAAAATCCGAATCATCCGAGGGCGCGGGACTACCTAACCTCTCTTCCGGAAGGGGATTCGTAGGTAGAGCGTACCCACTGGAGGGTCGCGACCGGAGGGTGCGTCGCAGAATCAGGATTCCGGCGATTTAAGTTGGAGCACGACGTGCTTGACGTCCAACTCGTTGTTCAGCACCACTGAAAGAGGGGGGAGAGGGTGGTGATTTTGATCCAGACGAGGTGATTCGTGTTGCAGCCGTTGTTGAATCAAACGATCCGGTACGAAACGGGACGATACGGCGTCCTTTGTCTCGTTCTCTTTTTGGGGAGCGTAGGAATGACGGGCTGTGCCGATTCCGCCTCCTCTCCCAGCGGAGAGTCGGGGGTGTCGTTTGAGGATGTGACGAAACGAGCCAATCTAGACGGCTTTTGGCACCGAACCGGAGCGTTTGGCGAAAAGTGGTTCCCTGAGACGATGGGAAGTGGGGGCGGCTTCATCGATTACAATGGCGATGGACGGCTCGACATTCTGCTGGCCGGCGGGGGGGGGTGGGAGGAAAGTGACGTCGAGCTCAAACGGGCACTCTGGCTCTACCGCAACGACGGCGGCGGGAGGTTTACACTCGTAACCGAGGAGGCGGGGCTGGGAGGCGTCGAGGCGTACGGGTTCGGAATCACCGTTGCCGATTACAACAACGACGGCCATCGGGACTTTTTCTTTACGACCCTGAACCGGAATCTGCTTTTCCGAAATGAGGGGGACGGGACCTTTACCGAGGTCGGCCGAGAGGCCGGATTGACGGCTCCCCCTGAGTGGAGTAGCTCGGCTGCGTTCTTCGATGCCGATAACGACGGGCATCTCGACCTCTACGTGGGAAACTACGTGAAGTGGAGCCGGGAGAGCGACCTTTTTTGTTCGGTCGACGGAGATACAAAAGCGTACTGCACGCCTGAAGAGTACGAGGGTGCGATCGGGCGTTTCTACCACAACGACGGCGACGGCACGTTTACGGAGTGGACGGAACGCGCCGGCTTCCGGTCGTCCCCCGGAAAGACCCTGGGTGTGACGATGTTGGACTACAACCGGGACGGCTGGATGGACCTCTACGTGGCCAATGACATGGAGCGCAACCTGCTATACGAGAATAGAGGGGACGGGACGTTTGAGGAGCGCGGAACCGTGAGCGGCACGGCGTACAGTCAGTCCGGACGGGTCCGGGCGGGAATGGGGACCGATGCCGGGGTCGTCGACAGCACCGGGCGTCCCACAATCTTTGTGAGCAATTTCTCCCGCGAAAAGATTAGCGTCTTCCGCCATGAGGGGGACGGACTTTTTCAAGACCGATCTGCGTTGTCGGGCGTGGGGCGTCCCGGGAAGTTTACGCTTGGGTTCGGCCTCTTTTTGTTCGACGCCGAACTGAACGGTACACTCGATCTCTTCGTCGCGAATGGGCACGTGCAGCCGGACATCGAACACATCGATCGGGCAATTCACTACAAGCAGCGGCCTCACCTCTTTTTGAATGACGGCAACGGGCGATTTGAGGAACTGGCCGTCGACAACGGGCCTCTTACTGATTCGTTGGTCGCTCGGGGCGCTGCCTACGGAGACTATGACGAGGATGGCGACCTGGACATTCTCGTGACGGAAAATGAGGGGGCGGCTCATCTCTGGCGAAATCAGGTGCGTGAAGGAGAGGGAGAGAATGCCCCGAGGTACCTCCGAGTACAGTTGGAGGGAACGGAAAGCAATCGCGACGGAGTCGGCGCCCGGGTTCGAGTCGAGCGCGGGGAGGATGTTCAGGAGCGTCTTCTTCGCACGGGATCGAGTTATCTCTCATCGAGCGAGATGACCTTGACCTTCGGACTCGGAGAGCAGTCGAGCGTCGATCAGGTCACGGTGCATTGGCCGAGCGGGGAAATGGATCGAGTGGAGAATGTGAAGGCCAATCAGACGCTCCGCATCGTCGAGGGGAAGGGGCGGGAAGCGGTGTGATTCGTTCGTCGTGCTGCGTGAACGCGGCATGCAAGGGGACGTCGGACCAGACATTCAACGTTGAGGTGGTGGCATGAAGGTGCTGATACGGATTGTACTTCTCGTTTGCGTCGGGCTCGGAGTTGGCAGCCACGCACTGTCGGCTCAGTTCCTCCTCCCGGCGCAAGGAGAGACGCCGAACGAAGTCCTGCGGCTGGGCGTCGTGGGGATGGTGCACGGGCACGTCCACGGGTTTCTCCAGGCGAGGCCCTACGATGGGGTGGAACTGGTTGGATTTGCCGAGCCGGATACGGCGCTGAGACGGCAGGTCGCCGACCAGTACGATTTGGAGTCTGAACGTCTGTACGGAGATCTCACGTCGATGCTGGAGGAGGGCCGCCCGGACGCCGTGGTGGTGTTCACTCATACCTTCGATCACCGGCGCGTCGTCGAGGAAGCGGCCCCACGAGGAGTGCACGTCATGGTCGAGAAGCCGTTGGCGGTGGGAATGGAGCACGCCCGAGCGATCCAAAAGGCGGCTCGGGCAAACGACGTCCACGTGTTGGTTAATTACGAGACGACCTGGTATCCCAGCACCCATCGCGCCTATGCCATTGCCCGTGAGAACGGGCGGCTCGGTCCCCTTCGTAAGATGATCGTGCGAGACGGGCACCGCGGACCCAAAGAAATTGGGGTGGGTCCGGCCTTTCTGGACTGGTTGACCGACCCCACTCTCAATGGGGGCGGGGCCCTCATGGACTTCGGCTGCTACGGGGCAAATCTCCTCACGTGGATGATGGAAGGACAACGGCCGCGCTCGGTGACGGCCGTCACGCAGCAGGTGAAGTCAGATCCCGTCTATGGGGAGGTGGACGACATCGCGACAATTATCGTGACCTATCCCGGGGCACAGGGAATCATCCAGGCCTCGTGGAACTGGCCGTACAGTCGCAAGGACCTGTCGATCTATGGACGGGAGGGCTACGTTCACGCCGACGATCCGATTCGCATGCGCGTCCGCGTCGGAGACGCCGAAGAGCGTCGGGTGACGCTTGAGACGCAGCCGGCGTTCTACGAGGCGGCTGTGCCGTACCTGCAGAAGGTGGTGGGGGGGACGGTGGAGCCGCAGGGGCTCTCGTCCCTCGAAAACAACATGATCGTAACCGAAATTCTGGACGCGGCTCGTCGCTCGGCCCAGACGGGGAAGACAGTCCATCTGCAAGACGAGTAGGTATCTGGGACGGGCGGACGACAGAATTGACGAACGATTTTGGGCATCTCCTCGGCCCCAGAAGGCGAAGGATTCCGTCCCTCGGCGGCATTCGTCTGGGAGCGTCGGGAGCACAACACTCTGCGGGAACTGGTATTCCATTCCCCATGACGACGATAACGGCAGCGGTCCGGTCTCCGGCGGCACTGATCTTCTGGGGCGCTCTACTGCCGTTTTTGCTTTTTGGGGGCACCGAAACGGTTCAGGCTCAGGGACGAGGGGAGAAGACGGCAGTGCTGAGTGGATTTGTCACGGATTCCAGCGACGGTCAGCCCCTCACTGGGGCCAATGTGCTCCTCCAAAAGCTTCCGGACTCTACGGCGTCGTACGGGGGGGCCACGGATGCGGACGGGGTGTACCTCATCAAGGGGATTCGACCGGGCCGCTATGAGATGCGAGTCTCGTTCGTGGGATACGTGTCGCATCTTGACACCCTGACACTCGATTCAGGTCAGCAACAAACGATCAACGTCTCGATCGGGGCTAGTGAGTCTGCTCTCGAGGAGGTCATAGTCGAAGAGGAGCAAGGGGAGGCGGTTGACGTCGCGGCCGGACGGGAGCGAATTGATCCGGTTGAGGTTGAGCGCATTCCTACGCCGGACGTAAGTGGAGACCTTTCGTCCTATCTTACTGTGCTTCCGGGTGTCGTTACGCTGGCCGACCGCGGGGGCCAGCTCTTTATCCGCGGGGGGGAGCCCGCCCAGAACATGGTGCTTCTGGATGGCATGGTGCTCTACAAGCCCTTCCATCTACTGGGGTTTTACTCCGCGTTCCCGGCGGATATCATCGATCATGCAGACGTGTATGCGGGGGGCTTCGGGGCCGAGTACGGGCGACGGCTCTCTTCGGTGATTGACGTTGCGACACGTGCGGGCAACAAGCGTCACCTCGCCGGTCGGGTGAGCATTTCGCCATTTATGAGCGAACTGCGTCTGGAGGGGCCCCTTGGAACCGAGCGCGTTTCGGCCCTGGTGTCCGGGCGACAGTCGATGCTGGAACGGGGGGCGGCTCCGCTTATCGGAGAAGAGCTCCCGTTTCAGTTTGGCGATGCGTTTGGGAAGGTGCACGTCGATCTCGACGAAAACAGTCGGCTGTCGGTGAGTGCCGTTCGAACCTATGATCGGGGCACCTTACGTCCCGACTCGGAGGTGGAGACTCTTCCGGAGGAGACGATTCTGGCCGATCCGTTTGGGGAGATTCGGTGGCAGAACTGGGGCATTGGGGCGCGTCACCTCGCCGTCCCGTCTACGCTCCCCGTCGTGACTGATTTTTCCCTCTCCCTTTCGGGACACCGGACGGAGTTGGGGCCTCCAGACGCCCCCACGCGCAGCTCGAGCGTTCGAACGACGCGCATCGCGTTCGACGCTCGATTTCCGGGCGACCGGCTGACGATGCAGGCCGGATTCGAGGGAAGCTTTTCTCGGCTTTCGCACGACCTTGGAGGGCTGTATCAGGACACGTTTACCGATGACCTTACGACGCTCGACCACATCGTGATGTACGTGGAACCCGAGGTGAATCTTGGGGCCGTGCGGCTACAGCCGGGACTGCGATTGCAGTTTCTGAAGAGCCAGTTCAATCCGTTTCTTGCGCCGCGCCTCCGGATGAGCTGGGAGACGGGGCGGCATCGCGTGAGTGCGGCGAGCGGACTGTACTATCAGGAGGCGGTCGGGCTGAGCGACCGGCGGGACGCAGCAAGCGTCTTCACTGCGTGGACCAACATTCCCAAGCATAGCGGGCTGCCGCGCGACGACGTACGGAGGGGGCAGACGCCCCGGGCCGTACACGGAGTGCTCGGGTATCGCGTTGGCCTCCTACCGGAGGTAACGCTTTCTCTCGAAGGGTATTACAAGCACCTCTCGGATCTTTTCATCGCGGAATGGACCGCATTCCCCCGTTTTACCACCCGCCTGCAGCCGGCCGACGGTCGCTCGTATGGAGCAGAGGTGCGGCTTGAAGGAGAATGGGGCCCCTTCTACGGGTATCTGGGGTACGGCTATTCCAATACGTTGTACAACGCGCGTCAGAGCGAGATTGAACTCTGGTACGGCACGGAAGACCTGCGCTTTCGCCCCCCGCACGACCGACGCCATCAGCTCAGCGTACTCCTGAACGTTGAGGTCGGAGGGTTCGACGCGAGTGCACGATGGCAGTTTGCCTCCGGGCGGCCGTACAGTCGGATTGTCGGGTTCGATGGATTTGCTCCGGTGACGCGGGTCGGGGATGCGACGGAGTTTCCCGGAACGCGTCGAGTGATTTATGCTGCCCCCTTCGATGGGGTGCTGCCCCCATACCATCGTCTCGACGTGTCCGCCGAGCAGAGCTTTGCACTGGGATCCGACCTGGAGCTGTCCGTTCAGGCCGCCGTGGTGAACGCCTATCACCGGCGCAATATCTTTTATCTCGACACCTTCACGCTCAAACGCGTCGATCAGCTTCCTTTCACCCCCTCCGTAGGGGTTGCTCTTCGGTACAAGTAGCGACGGTCTCTCATGCGTCCTGCTCTTCTTACATTCCTGTTGAGTGTCGTGCTCGTGCTTTCGGGCTGCGAGACCTCGGTGGATCCGATTGTGGGGACCGAGAAGGCGTTTTCCCTCTACGGGGTGCTTCAGCCGCGGGCGGACACACAGTGGGTACGGGTCTATCCCATAAAAGAACAATTGAGGCCCACTCCGCCGGACTCTCTCGACGTCACCTTCAGGTCGACCGAGCTGGAGCGAGGGCGGAGCACTGTTTGGCACGATTCGCTGATTCGGGAGGACGACGGCCGTTATGCACACGTGTACTGGAGCCGCACCCCCATTGCGTACGAGCGTACCTATCGGTTAGAGGTCACGGAGAGCGGGGGGACTACCCGGGTAGAGGTTCCTGTGCCCGAACCCGCGGGACTTGCCCTTCGCGAGCCTCAGGCGGAGGCGGCGCCCGTGATTGTGCCCGTGCACGTCACCCGTAGCGTGCCGCGCCTCATCAACTTGGAGGTGGAGTACTACGTGCAGTACGACCGAGCGGAAAACGTAGCAGGAAATGACCCACCGACGGCCCGTCTCCGCGTGTCGTACGATGGGGCGCAGGGGCAGATCGACGGAGGATGGGTGGTGCCCGTCGATTTGAGCGAGGACTTCCAGGTGCTCCGCGAGCGGCTCGTCAATGCGGATCTGTGGAATTCTTCCGTCGGCCTCGTGATGCGGAATATGACGCTCCGCCTGGAGGTCGTGAACGAGGCATGGAATCCGCCCGGAGGCGAATTCGACCCCAACGTGCTGGTTGAGCCCGGGGCGATGTCGAACGTGAGAAATGGATTTGGATTTGTGGGGGCGGGATATCAACTCAAGAAACAGTGGACCCCATCGGTTGAGGTTCTCGAAAAGGCCGGCTGGACGAATCCTGCCGATCTCTATTAAGGGGTCGGGGGTACTGGAGTACGTCCCTCGGTCGTCCTGAAGGATGAAGAACCTTTAGTAGAGCCTAACCCATGTCGCTCTAGGACATCTGAGATGTCCAGGCCTGACTCCGGCAATCTAGAGTGTCGAGCCCATCCGACGGTCGCTGGGATCTGTTTTTGTCGATTGGATGGGCTCCAAATCAGGTTTGGAGCGACAAACCATAATGCTTTTGTCTCGGCTTTGCAGCGGTTTTGTTAGACCTTCTAACATCGTCAGTCGGTTTCCGACTTCTTGTGACTATAAAAGTATGGACGTATGTAGGTGTCACCTCCACACCTACACACGTCCACACACATCTCCCAACGACGTTTGCGGAGTTGATTTTACTTCTGTACTGCCGCTCCAATCACGTCCTGTATCTCACTGAGCGCCCACGGATCGCGAGGATTCTGGCGGGCGAGGTACTGATTGGCCTCCTCGATATTCGTCACGCGGCCCGCGTCTCCGTCCCACTGAATCTTTCGATTGCCGGCGCGGAGGGAGACGATGCCGAGCAGCATCGCTTCCGTGAGACGGGTGGCGTACTCGAAGTCGGACGTGGCCTCTTCCTGTCCCTTGATTGCCCGCACCCAGTTCATTTCGTGGTTTTCGTCTTGCACGCGCTCGAACATCTGGGACGGCGTATCCGTCTGCTCGGCCTTCTCGACCGGGAAGAGCTGAGGATTGCTGCCGTAGGTCTCGTGCATGAGGTAGCCGTCGCTCCCGACGAAGAGAACCCCACCTGCCGGGTTGAGGGGCTCGTCTTTGGGAATGGCATCGGGACGCTCCGGCATCAGTCCGCCGTCGTACCAGGTCATCTGAACCGGCGGCTGTTCTCCCCGCTCCGGGAAGTTGTAGTGCGTCATGGTGGCCTGGGGCCAGCTCTGCCCATTGAAGGCCGTAGAGCGCGTCTGGACCGAGGTCGGCGCGCCCAGCTCCAGCGCCCAGAAGGGGTGGTCCACCAGGTGGGCACCCATGTCGCCCAGGGCACCGGTGCCCCATTCGACCCAGCCCCGCCAGCTGAACGGGTGGAAGTCCTCGTGGTACGGCTCCTCGGGCGCCGGGCCGAGAAAGAGGTCCCACTGCAGCTTATCGGGCACGCGCTGGACCTCCTCGGGCATCTCGATGCCCTGCGGCCAGATGGGGCGGTTGGTCCACACGTGGATCCTTCTCACCTCGCCGATCACGCCGCTACGCACGTACTCGTTTACCAGGCGGGCGTCGTTGCTGGAGTGGCCCTGGTTGCCCATTTGGGTCACCACGTCGGTCTCTTCGGCCAACTGGCGCAGGTAGCGGGCCTCGCCCACCGACCACGTCAGCGGCTTTTGGGTATACACGTGCAGGCCACGCTGCATGGCGTCGGCCGTGATTTTGGCGTGGGTGTGGTCGGGCGTGGCGACGATGACACCGTCGATCTCATCGCCCATTTCGTCGAACATCCGCCGGTAGTCGTAATACGTCGCGGCGTCGGGATATTCCTCGAAGACGTCGGATGCGTAGTTGTGATCCACGTCGGCGAGCGCCACGACATTTTCGGTGTCCGCCAGGTTGTTGAGGTTGGCTTCGCCGATTCCACCTACGCCCACGCAGGCAATGTTGAGCGTGTCGCTGGGGGCCTGATGATTCGAGCCGCCCAGTACGTGGCGGGGAACCACCAGGGGCGCGGCGAAGGCCGCCGCGCCGGCTGCGGCCGTTTTGCTGAGGAACGAACGTCGGGAAAGAGTACTGTCAGACATAAAGGTTGGTGGGTTTTTGTAAACGCTTCCAGATGGTCGAAAGAACGTTGAGCCGCCTTGTGTTCTGCTGGCGATTACTCCGTCGCCACCGCATCGAGGAACAGATAGCGGTCTCGGTGACGGGCCGGTTCAGCCTCTGGCGTGGCATTCAGCCGCAGGACCATCGCTTCCTCCTCGGTACCGGCGTTCGGCCAGGCTGGAAGGCGATCACCGTTCGGGTCACCGGTTTTGATGAAGTTGGCGAAGTAGCCTTTCATGTGCCTCGACACCGTCCGATCCTCCGGCGTCCAGGCGTAGATGTCGTTCGTGTCGAGGTTGCCGAGGGCATATTCGATTTCGGCGGAGTGGACCGCGCCGCGAGGGGGCGTCATGCGCCCGGCGTTTTCGTTCGTGCCGGCGAGGCCCGGCACGTCATTCCCCTTGCCGGGCTTCATCGGGGGGCGCGGATGGGTGTAGAAGTAGCGGTATACCGGACGGTCGGTCTGCCGGTGCAAATCGCTCCACTTCCAGGTGGCATATCCGATAAAGCGGTCGCTCGCCAGATCCGTGCCGGCCTGGATGACCTCCTCCCAGGTGGTGGCCGGATAAAGGTCGAGCGCACGGTCGGCCCGGTCGCCGTAGAGGTCCCGAACCGCGGACGCGTAGACGTCCGGTGTGGGCGGATCGTCGCCGATGATCGCCCGGTAATCGCTTTCCTTCGAGTTCCACCCGACGAGGAGGGGGACGCGGGCCTGCTCGCCTGCAGCATACACCTCCGCCGGCGGCTGTTGGAAAAAGTGACCGTCCACCGTAGCGCTAAAACGGGGCGCGCTCGACTTGGCGGCGAGTTCCAGCAGTCGCGACGACGACAGGGCCCGCAGGTCCGAGAGCGAATTGGCCTCAATCTGATCGGCAAAGCGACGGCCCGTCTTCTCCGCTTCAGAGAGTGGGGACGGGGGAAAGCTCCCGAGGACGGCGCCGCTTTCCCCGATCGCTTGCGCGAACCGTCCCTTCGAGACCGGCGAGGCCATGTGTGCGCTCACGGACATCGAGCCGGCCGACTCGCCGCCGATGGTGACGCGGGTCGGATCGCCGCCAAACGCCGCGATGTTGCTCTGCACCCACTGGAGGGCGTGCGTCTGGTCCAGCAGGCCGTAGTTGCCGGAGGCGTTCTCGGACGACTCGGCGGTGAGGGCGGGATGTGCCATGAAGCCGAACACGCCGAGCCGGTAGTTGAGCGTCACCACGACAATGTCCTCCCGTGCCATGCTCGCGCCGTCGTAGCGTGGTTCCGAGCCGTCGCCCGCGATAAACCCGCCGCCGTAGAAGTAGACGAGGACCGGCAGTTCCCCCTCTTGGGCATCGGCGGGCGCCCAGACGTTGAGGTAGAGGCAGTCCTCGCTCATGCCCGCACTCCGGAAAATCATGTCGCCGTAGGGGCGCGGTTGCATGCACCGCGGGCCGAAGCGCGTGGCCGAGCGCACGCCGTCCCATGCGTCGGTAGGCTGGGGAGGACGCCAGCGGCGGTCTCCGACCGGGGGCTTGGCGTAGGGAATGCCTTTGAATACCTGCACGTTGCCGTCCAGCGTCGTTCCCTCGACCTGTCCCTTCGTGGTTTCTACAATCTGGGCGTGCGATGTCGAGAGGGAAAGCAGCACGACGAACAGGACGAGCGGAACGGAGAAGAACCGCATTGAGCGAGCCGGGCGAATGGGCGGGCAACGTGTCTCCACAGGGTAACGACCCGCTCGGGAATATCCAAGGGCGAACGTTGGGCGTGGGAGCGCGGGGGCAAGGGAGTCGAGCGAACCATGTACGCTCAGATGCCACGTTCCTCAGCTATTCGAAGGATGTCAGGGTTCGTTCGACCGAGCCGGCGTATCCTGCACCGAAGAGGTTGAGGTGGTTGATGAGGTGGTACAGGTTGTAAATGTCACGGCGCGTCTCGTACCCGGGCTCTAGTGCCCATGCGTCCCGGTAGACATCGTAGAAGCGGTCCTGAAATCCCCCGAAAAGCTCCGTCATGGCGAGGTCGGCCTCCCGGTGGCCGTAGTACGTGGCCGGGTCGAAAATGGCGGGTTCGCCCACCGCGGTCACCATAAAGTTGCCTTTCCACAGGTCGCCGTGCAGCACGGACGGATCCGGCGTCTGCGGCAGAAGCTCGGGCAGTCGCCGGTACAGCGCCTCCAGCGGACGATTCCAGTCCGATTGCCACCGGCCGCGGTCCCGCGCCATCTGGACCTGCGGCTCCAGCCGCTCCGAGCGGAAAAAGGCCGGCCACTCGTCCATCCACTCGTTCGATTGGGGAGACTGGCCGATGAAGTTGTTACGGTCGAATCCGTATTCATCGGCGGTGTGTCGATGCAACTCGGCCAGCCCTTCGCCGAACCGCTCCCAAAAGCGCCGGCCCTTGCGTCCGGAGTTGATCCACTCCATCACGAGAAAGCCGGGATGGTCGTCCGTCGGGGACGCGATTTCGAGGACGGAGGGCACCGTAAGTGGACTGTCGGCTTCGTCGAGGGCGTCGAGGCCCGCCGCCTCCGCCGGGAAGGTTCGGGCCACGTCCTCGTCGCCGTACTTCAGGAAAAAGGGCGCCCCGTCCGTCTCGACCCGGCAGGCGTTGGCGATGCATCCACCCCCGACGGCCGCGACGCTCTCAATCGTCACGTCGAGCCGGTCTTCAAGCGTCTCACGAAGAGAATCAGGGATCATCGTTCGAGCGTGAGAGAGTGGGTGCGTGGGCGTGAAGAGAGGAAGAGGGTCTGGAGACGTGCTTGCTCCTTACCCCCGCTCTCCCGCGCTCCCGCTCTCTACCTCATCCAGATGCTCCGCGAGCCCGTGCTCCTCCACCAGACGGTGCAGGATGGCGTCCGACGTGCGGTTCACGATGTCGTAGACATTCTCGAAGCCTTCCCGCCCGCCGTGGTACGGGTCCGGCACTTGGTAGTCGTCCGGCTCCGGATCGAATTCTCGGAAGAGCCGCACCTTGCCGCCGTACTCGTCGTTCTCGTCGAGGTGGAGGACGTCGTTCAGATTGCTCTTGTCCATCACGAAGATGTGATCGAACGTCTCCAGGTCTTCTGCCTGAAATTGAGACGAGCGGTGATCCTCCAGAGAGTGCCCATTACGCTTTGCCGTTTTCCGCATGCGCTGATCGGCCGGGTCGCCAATGTGGTAATTGCTAGTGCCGGAGGACGCGATCTCGAAGTGCTCCGAGAGGCCGTTCGTCTCCACCTTGTCGCGGAAGACGGCTTTCGCAAGGGGGCTCCGGCAGATGTTGCCGAGGCATACGAACTGGATGCGGATGGGATCGGGCATGGGGATCGAAGGAATGGTGCATGGAGAATACGGAGCGTGAACCGGCGCTCGTACCGATCCGTGAGGGCCCGAATCGGGCTACGAATGGCGCGGTCCTCTGCGATCGAGGAAAGCGAAGTACACATTTTCCCACGAATCGATAACGCAGAGGAGCGGGGGGTGTGCCGGAGACGAACGGTCCTTTCAAGAAGGTCTCACGCAGGGATGAATCTAAGTGCGATCAAGAGCAAGGTTTGGGAAATGTCGCGAGGTGCACCTCGCGACGGGCTTTTCCTGCAGGCTGAGGTATGTAAATGCACCGTCCATAATCCCCAAGTTATCACTTGAAGTCACTTAGGGCCTGTTGCAACTCCTACGGGAATCAGTGAGGTTGGTAAATGCTCTCAATAACAATCCCCTTTGCGTGATGGCTTCCGCTTCCGACAGCGAATCTGTCCTCAGCGTCACCGAGCTCACCCGCGGCCTCAGCGACCTCGTCGAACGCGAGTACGACGACGTGTGGGTGGAAGGAGAGCTGTCCAACTTTACCCGGGCGGCGTCGGGCCACTGCTACTTTACGCTGAAGGATGCGGACGCCCAGATCCGGTGCGTGATGTGGAAGT
This sequence comes from Salinivenus sp., assembly GCA_018609755.1. Taxonomy (GTDB): domain Bacteria; phylum Bacteroidota; class Rhodothermia; order Rhodothermales; family Salinibacteraceae; genus Salinibacter. The sequence goes on from JAHENZ010000124.1 coordinate 29,726, forward strand.
ACCTCACGCAGTACGTGTACTTTGAGCCGGAGGAGGGGATGCAGGTGCGGGTGAACGGCCACGCCTCGGTCTACGAGCGGCGGGGCGACCTGCAAATCATGGCGCAGGCGATGCGGCAAGCGGGGAAGGGGGCGCAGCAGGAGGCCTACGAGCAGCTCAAGCAGAAGCTACAGGCCGAGGGGCTCTTTGACCGCGAACGCAAGAAAGCCCTCCCCGCGTTTCCTGAGAAAATTGGGGTCGTGACGTCCGGTGAAGGAGCGGCACTTCAGGACATCCTGTCGGTGCTGGAGCGGCGCTTTCCGCCGGCACAGGTGGTGCTGTGCCCCGTGCCCGTACAGGGCCTCGACGCCCCCCAGGCCATCGCCGACGCGATTGCGGCCTTCAACGATCTTCCGGCGGACGACGACCAGCGGCCCGACCTGATCATCACGGGGCGCGGGGGCGGCTCGACGGAGGACCTGTGGGCGTTCAACGAAGAGGTGGTGGCGCGGGCCATCGCGGCGTCCGACCTGCCGGTGGTGAGCGCGGTGGGGCACGAGAGTGACACCTCCATAGCGGACTTCGTGGCCGACGAGCGGGCCGCCACGCCGTCCATGGCCGCGGAAATCGTGGTGCCGGACCGGCGGGACGTAGCCGCCCGCGTGCGGGACCTTCACGACCGGCTCCACGACCGCGTGACGCGTCAGCTGCAGGACGCCCGGCAGCGCATCGACGCGCTCGTGTCCTCCCGCGCCTTCCATTCGCCTGTCCGACGTCTCGAACAACACCGCCAGCACCTCGACGCTCTCGTCGAACGCTTGGAGCGCAGTGGCGATCGTATCACGGAGCAGGCGCGTGCCCGCCTCGATCAGCTCCGCAGCCGCCTGCAGGCCCTCGATCCCGAGCAGCCGCTCCGCCGCGGCTACGCCTACCCCACACGCGACGGCGCTCCGGTGCCCTCCGCCGAGGCGCTGGAGGAGGGCGATCTGCTTCGGCTCCGGTTCCACGACGGCAACCGGGCGGCGGAGGTACGTCCGGACGCGGATGAACGAGACGAGGAATCGTGAGGTACGCCAAGGCACCGCCCGAAGCGATCCCAATCAAGGCCCTCAACCGCTTGTGCCCGACTCCCCCGCGACAACCGATCCCGGCTACGGCCCCGCGCACCGGCCCGGACGCATTGCCGACCTGTGGGTTGACGCCTGGAACGATCGCGATGCCGACCGGCTGGCGGCTCTTTTTGAAACGGACGCCGAGTTTGTGAATGTCACCGGGCTCTGGTGGCACGACCGCGACGCCATCCGCCGCGCCCACGCCTACGGGTTCGACACGATTTTTCGCGAGTCGACGATTTCGCTTCTGGAGAAGCGGGTGAAGCGACTCACCGGAGATCCGGCAGGAGACGGCCCCGCGGCGTGCGTGGTACACGCAAAGATGAAGCTGGAGGGGCAGTCGCCCGTGAGGGAGGTCGAGCGGCCGGGCGTGCGACGAAATCTCTTCTCGTTCGTCGTGCGCCGGACCGACGGCAGGTGGCGCTGTGCGTCCGCCCACAACACCGACGTCGTTCCGGGCTCGGAAACGAACGTCGTCGGCCCCGATGGGAAGATGCGATCGGTGAGCTACCGGTCTATGCCCGACGACTCGTCGTGAAAAGAGGGGGCACCCGTGAAGAAGATCATCTCATGGTGGGCACCTTTGGATCTTGGACGGAAGCCCCTCAATCAACTCCCGAAATCTCAGATACTGATTACGTCGATAGGACCATTGTAGGCCAGCAGGTCGCTGTCGCTCGTGTAGATTCGATTTGCTTCGTTTCGCAGAGCGGCCTGAAGAACCATCGCATCGGCCATCGAAAGTCCGTTCCCATGCGACAGGCGAGCCGCCTCGTCAAGAAATTCGTCTGTGAGGTGCCGTTCAATCGTGCAGGCACGCCCGACCGTTTCGGCAAGCCAGTCGGCGTCCTGGGCATCCAGAACGCCCCGAAGTCCGAGCTTCTTTAGCTCATAGATGACGATTGCGCTCGCAACGCCCTTTGCGGTGCCGTCAGCCACAGTTTGGAGGGCTTGTCGGGGACGGTCGGGAAGATCGCCAGTTGCATACTTGACGAAGTATCCAGTGTCGAATCCGAAGCACATGTTTTTGCAACTGATGGAGGCGATTGGGAAATGAGTCGTTGTCGTGCCAACTGCAGGACCTACGGCCGTTCGGGATCTCCTTCTCGGATGTCTCGAAGTGCTTCGTCAAGATCTCCGTGGGCGTCAATTGTGCCGGCACGGCGATCGAGTTCCTGGATCGCGCGGCGCCGGCGAATGCGTTGGAGGTGCTCTTCGGCAGCCCGAGCATAGAACTCGCTGATTGAAATACCTTCTTCTTCAGCGACAGCTTCGATCTCGGTTCCAATTTCCTCCCGAATGGAAACGCTATGTCGCATGGCGAACCGAATGGGAATGTGATGAACGAAATGGATAAATCAGTGATTAAATGTGAGATGAGCCAGATGGTTCATCAAAATGCAGCTACAGCGCCATTTTTCAGCACGTCGCGGGCATGTGGTACCCCTGCTTGAATTGAGGGGTGTGGACAATAACAGAATCAGAAGGTCAAAAGGACGTGTGGCGTCCGTCTGCGGCGTGTCGGCGGGATTTTTCGGAATGGCACTTCATTTGCAAAACGGCAATTCGGTTCGTTCCTTGAACCAATCTATCGATGCAAGGGCTCGATCGCTCTGCCGGGTGCAGGGCGACGGCCGTTCTTCTCTGATGACGGACTGGCTGCATGTATCTGAGCAAACTGGAGCTGCAGGGCTTTAAGAGCTTTGCCGACGAAACGACTCTAACCTTCGACCCCGGCGTTACGACCATCGTGGGGCCCAACGGGTGCGGGAAGTCGAACATCGTGGACGCCATCCGGTGGGTGATCGGCGAGCAGCGGCCCACGGTGCTCCGCTCCGAGAAGATGGAGAACCTCATCTTTAACGGTACGTCCGACCGGCGCCCGCTCGGCATGGCCGAGGTGGAGCTCACCATTGAGAACACCGACGGCGTGCTTCCGACGGAATACTCCGAGGTCACGATCGGGCGCCGCCTCTTCCGTGACGGCACGTCGGAGTACCTGATGAACGGCACGCAGTGCCGCCTGAAGGACATCACCGACCTGTTTATGGACACGGGGATGGCGGCGGACGCCTACTCGGTGATTGAGTTGAAGATGGTGGACGAGCTGGTGTCCGGCTCCACCGAAGACCGCCGCCGCATGTTCGAAGAGGCGGCCGGCATCACGCGATACAAGATGCGCCGGCGGCAAGCCCTCCGCAAGCTCGACAACACCCAGGCCGACCTGGAGCGCATCCGCGACCTGACCGACGAGATTAGCACGCAGGTGAAGCGGTTGAAGCGCCAGGCCGAGAAGGCACAGAAGTACAAAGAGGCGGAGGAGGAGCTGCACCGGCTGGAGCTTCTGCTGTCGCAGGTGGAGTACGACCGCCTCATCGCAGAGCAGGCCCAGCTCCAGGAAAAGGAGGACGAGTATGCCGAGCGGGCACAGGCCTTGGAGGCGAAGGAAACCGAGACGGAAGAACATCTGAAAGCCCTGCGGGAGACGCTCGACGAGCGGGAGACCACGCTTCAGGAGCGGCGCGAGGAGTTGCAGGAGCACCGGGCACAGGTCCGGGACCTGGAGGCCGAGCAGCGGCTGCAGCGCGAGCGGCTGAACCGGGCGCGAAGCGACCGCGACGAGGCGGAGCAGGCGCAGGAGGAGGCCTTGGAGCAGCGCGATCAGTTGACCGAGCAGGTGCAACGGTTGGAGAGCACGCTTGAGCAGGCGCGGCCCGCGCTGGAAGAGGCCGAGGCGGCGCTGGAGGAGGCGGAGGCCGAGCGGGACGAAGCCAAGGCTGCGGCGGCGGACCTGCGCGAACGGGTGCAACACCTCCGGGAGAAGGCCGAGTCGGCGGCCGACGAGCAGGGCGAGCGTCGACGGCAGCTCGACCAGCACACAAATCGGCAGGAGATGCTGGAGGAGGAGCAGGCCCGCGTCGCCGAGCAGGTAGAGGAGCTTCAGGAGAAGGCCGATGGATTCGACGACAGGCTGAGAGAAGCGCAGAGCCGGCGGGCCGATCTTCGGGAACAGCTGGAGGCGGCACAGACGCAGCTGGAGCGGGCCGAAGCGGAGCATCAGGAGCGAGAAGAAGCCCTCGACGATGCGACCGACCGGCTCCGCGAGCTGGAGCGACAGCGCGACGCCGCCGAGGCCGAGGTGGAACTGCTGGAAGGGCTCGTGTCGAGCTACGACGAGCTCTCGGACGCGGTGCAGTACCTCGCCACGGACGGCGCGCTCGACGACCTGAAGACGGTGGCCGACGTGCTGGCCTGCGACGACGAGGTGCGCGTGGCACTCGACGCGGCCTTGGGTGACCTCGCCTCGTGCATCGTGGTCCACACGACAGAGGAGGCCCGATCGGCGATCGCGCAGCTTCGAAAGGCGGACAAGGGACAGGCCTCCTTCCTCATCCTCGACCACCTTCCGGCGTCGGTGCCAAACGGAGAGGCCCCGAGCGGCACCACCCCGCTCCGCGACCTCGTGCGCACCACCGACGCGGCCTACGACCCCCTCGCCGACACGCTGCTGCACGACTGCTACCTCACCGACACGCTCGACGACGCGGAGGACGCTGCCGAGCAGGCCGAGGGGCCGACGCGCATCTTTGCTCGCACCGGCGAGTGGGTGGATGGGCGCGGCGTGCTTAAGGGCGGCAGCCGGACCGAGAACGTGTCCCCGGCCGCCAGCCGGCTGGGCCGCCGCGAGCAGCTGGAGCGCGCCCGCGAGCAGCTGACGGAGCTTCAGCAGAAATGTGACGCCCAGGAGGCCACGGTGGACGAGGCACG
>JAHENZ010000125.1 GCA_018609755.1 Salinivenus sp.
ACCGTCCGTAGTGCCTCGATTTCCTGCACGAGATATCGAAGCTGATCGAGCAGCGCGTCGCGGAGCGAGTCCGGATCCTCAACCTGCGCCGCGGCAATGTCCGTCGTGTCCTCCATCTGCATCTGTGCGTCTGTGCGTATGCGCGAGTGGGGAGCGTGCGCCCAGGTTCGTAAGCGCACGCACTCACACGCTCATTCAGCGGCGTGGGGCTTCGGGGGCGGGTCGTGGCGTTCGGAGCCCCAGTCCTGATCGCCCTCCGTGGCCATGCGGTCCTCGCGCAAGTGGGTCGTGTCCAGCTGGTCCATGCCTTCATCCGCCAGCCAGTCCAGGAAGTGCTGATCTTTCACGCTGTGGAGGTTGTTTTCCTTCTGGAACTCCCACTGCTGCCCGAACTGCTTGTTTTTGTACTGGTCGAGGTATTCGAGCCGATCCTGGAGCTGCTCGGTCGGCTTCAGCAGGTCCTGGAGGTCGAACACGGCCTCGTCGCGACTCTGGAACGTGAGGTCGTACTCCTTCGACATCACGATGGCCTCTTCGGGACACACCTCTTCGCAGAAGCCGCAATAAATGCACCGGAGCATGTTGATCTCAAACATGGCCGGCTCCCGCTCCTTGACGTTGTTGACCTCCTTCGACTGCATGTTGATGGCGAGCGGGGGGCAGGCCCGGGCACAGAGGTTGCACGAGACGCATCGGGGGCGGCCCTCTTCTTCTACGAGCACCGGGCGCCCGCGGTAGCTGTCCGGCGGATACCACTGCTCCTCCGGGTACTGGAAGGTGTAGGTCGGCTCGTCGACGATCTTGCTGAACGAGAAGCCGAGGCCCTTGAAGAGCTCCGGGAAGTAGAGATTCTCCCAGAAATTCAGTTCCCGCTCGTTTTCCTTCTTTGTGTTTTCAGGCGTTCCAGGCATGAGCGTATGGGATTATGGTGCAGTGGTCAAGTGTCAAGCCGACGGAGAGAGAACGCCGGATTGGACGGAGTACCCTTAACGGTCACGAGTGGCGTACAACCGGCAACTGGACACCTCTCCGAATCCGCGGTGACCAGAGGAGTCCTATACACGAAGAGAATCCGAAAGGATTCCGGGCGGAATCGTGTCCGCCGTCAAGAGCCGATTCATTTCTCCATTCACCATTCAATGGGTGCCATTGGAAAGGGGCTCAGTTCATCCGCGGGTCGTCGGGGAAGTTGGCGAGGATAGCGTACTCGCCCCCCATGCGGCGGAGGATGGTACGCCAGAGCTCGTCGGGGTCGACGTCGAAAATGAGATCGGCCGTGCTGGGGGCGAGGATCCAGGCCTCCTCGTCAAGCTCGGCCTCAAGCTGGCCGGGCCCCCACCCCGCATAGCCGAGGAAGAATCGCAGGTTGTCGGAGGAGGCGTCTCCTTCCTTCGCCAGCTGCTGCACGATCTCGAAGTTGCCGCCCCACGTGACATTGCCGGGCAGCGATACGCCTCCGGGAATGTCGTCGGGGCGGGTGTGGAGATAGTGCAGGGTTTCACGCTGAACGGGGCCGCCGAGGTAGATGGGCGGGTCGTAGGCCACGAAGTCGTCGAGTACATCGCTCAACTGCACGTCGAGTTCCCGGTTGAGCGTGAGGCCGAACGTTCCCTCGCTGGGCTCGTGCTCACAGAGCAGAACCACGGTGCGGCGGAAGTTGGGGTCCTGCATCATTGGGGCGGAGATCAGCAGGGTGCCGGGCGCAAGGTCGGCCTCCGAGTCGGACATAAGGTCAGTCGGGCAGTTGGAACGAGCGGAGTAAGCAGAACGAGCCAGGAACCAACGCAACGTGCTACTGACACCTCCTGTGCCGTGGTTCGCCCATTCCGGTAGGTACAGGGGGAAGCGGGACAGGCACGGTTACCGATGATCGTCCGTGTCGTCGGAGTCCAAGGCCCCTTCCTTCACGTATCCAAGCCACTCAATGCCCTTCCCAATTCCCGCGAGCAGAACCGCGACCAACAGCAACACGGTACCGAGCGAGGGGTAGAGACTGCTGCCCGGTTTGGAGATCATCAGCAACACGAGGCCACTTACGGTGGAAAGGAAAGCAAGGCTGTAGGCGCCGTTTTGCATGACGACGAGCGAAGGATGGGGGCGAGGGAGACGTCAATGCCTACTCTGAACTTGTGGAATCTGGAATTGTCCAGCGGAAGAGCGTCTTGGTGTCTGCAGCCACGGATGCCTTGCCCATCGAGACGGTGGTATCGGCGGGCCACTCGTCGATGTCGAAGCTGTGGGAGACGATGCGGTCGCCGGCGCTCAGCTCGCGGCGGAGTTTGGGGCGCAGGCGGTTGTTCATGTCGGGCCACAAATAGAGGGTGACGACAGTGGCGTCGCGGAGGTCAACTTCGAAAAGGTCTGCCTGACGAAACTCGACCTGGTCGGCCACGCCCGCTTCCCGGGCCTTGCGGCGAGCGCGCTGGATGAGGGCAGAGTCAATCTCCACCCCCACGCCCCGTGCCCCGAATTCCTTGGCGGCCATAATGACGATTCGCCCATCGCCGCTCCCCAGATCGTACACCACGTCGTTTGAGGTTACGTTGCCCAGCTGTAGCATCTTTCGGGCCACGTGATGGGGCGTTGGGACGTAAGGAGCCCCCTTCGTCGTGGAGTCGGTCTCGGAGACGGTGGGCGATTCCTGCGCCACGGTGAGGGTCCCGCCCGTGAACGGAACGAGTAAGAGCAGTGGAGTCAGGAGAAGCGTGCGCAGTAGGTTCATCTTGAAATTAGACGTGTCCACAGGTTTGAATTGCATCGCGGGAAAAGAACAGGTATGATAACACGTCCCTCCACCGTCCGGTCCGACCAATTCCCGTCGATCGGACAATTCCGATTGATTTCTCGTTAGTGCCCCGACCGCTATGCTAGCTTGGCGCCCATCGCTTGGTATACTTGTTCTCTGTGCTCTTTTCGTAGGTGCCTGCAGCAGTCCGGCGACCCTCCCCGCGGGGCAGATGACGACGTCTCCTTCGGTGGACGGCTCGCTCGACGACTGGGGGGGGCGGCTCTCGTATGTGGGCGACCGGCCCGTCTCGATGAGCGTCCTCCCTACCGACAGCCTCCTGTACGTGGCAGTCTCGATTCAGGACCAGCAACTGGCCCGCGCAGTGGCGGTGAACGGGCTAATGGTGTGGGTGGACCCCTCCGGGTCCAAACAGCGCCACTACGGGATCCGGTATCCCCTCGGCCTTCGACGCCAGCAGCCCGCTGGGCGCTCGTCGGACGAGACCGCCTCGACCGACACTCCGGCAGAAGCGTTCGAGCGGGTCTCGTTGTCCGAGCTTGAAGTTGTGCGGAGCGACTCCGTGCGGCGTCGCATTCCGGCCCGCTTCTCGTCGGGCCTTCGCGCCGAGGCTTCTCTGAGTCCCGGGTCTTTGATTTACGAGCTCGCCGTTCCGGTGGGCGCAACGGCGGAAGGAAGGGGGGAGCGGCAGTACGGCCTACAGGCCGCGCTGGGATCTACCGTGCACATTGGGCTCGAAACGCCTGAGCCCGACGATGACGACGAGCAGGTAAACCCCGAGGCGGGGATCCCGTCTGTTACCGGGCGGCCCGGACGGCGGGGGAGTCGAGGGCGGCGGGGCCGGCGGGGGCGCCAGCGACAGCGACGGCAGGCCGCGCAGGAGAATGATCGGCCAAGCCTGGATCTCTGGGTGGAGGTCGTGTCGGAGGCCACGCCGTGACGTTTCCTTTTCCTTGTGAGCGTCCGGACGACGGACTGCTGATTGTGGGACTGGTAGCGGAAGAGAGGCAGAAGAAATGAGGCTGTCCCTCGCGAGCAGACCCGAAGCGGTCGGTTCCGAAGTGTGGAGGATCGGGAGGTACTCTATGTGTCTACTCCGCGATCGTCTGTTGCTGGGTTTGTGCACCGGTCGGCGTCTGAGGATGGAGGAAGCACACGCTCGCCGAGAGGGTGCTGCCGTCCATCGCGGATGAACAGGCTCTGCCGAGAGTGATTCGCTGAAAAAAAGAGGCCGGATGCCGACCAGGAGTCGACATCCGGCGCAGGTCCGGAGGAAAAATGTGGGGAGGCCCCAACAGACGGCCCCGACCGGAACCAGATTACTCGTCCTGGAAGGGGTACACGTCTTCGAGGAGCGCCTGGAGCTTGGTGCGGCCGCGGTTGATGCGGCTCTTAACCGTGCCCATCGGCAGTCCGGTAATCTCCGCGATCTCGTCGTAGGCGAGCTGCTGAATGTCGCGCAGCACCACCACCTCGCGGAAGGCCGGCGGTATTTCGTTCATTGCGTCCTGAATGTACTTGTCCTGAATCGTGCTCTCCGCGTGCTTGTCCGGGGAGAACGATTCGTCCGGGATTTCCATCTCGTACTCTTCGTTGTCCCGGTTTACGGACTGGATGGACTGCATCCGGCGTCGCTTGCGCTTCCGGTATTCCGACCTGGCGAGGTTTCCGGCAATGGTGTAGAGCCACGTCGAAAACTTGGCGATGCGCCGGTAGGAGTGCCGGTTTCTATGGACGCGGAGGAATGTCTCTTGCAGCAGGTCCTCGCACCGTTTCATGTCACCCAGAAACCGGTAGAGGTACTGCATGAGCCGATCGGAGTACCGCTCCACGAGAATATTGAAGGCCTCTACCGTCCCAGCCTGGAACTGAGACATGAGGTCTTCGTCACTCATTTCCTGGAGCGCCGCGTGCTGGCTGTTGTGGGCATTCCGCTCCTTTGAGGCCGTCTTTTGGGTAACGACTTCTGCTCTGTCTTTCGCCATATATATTTATGTCGCAGCTCTAGTCCCGAAAAGGTGTCGAAAAGGCCAAACGTCAGGGACCCGTGGCTTCCTGAGTAACCTAAATAGTCGTGATCGCAGTGCGCAATCGCAAATGGAAAGTGTTACGAATCAGGCATTGCACCACGTGTTCCCAAACGAGGAACCCTGGTGAATTATTGTGCTGCAAAATGCAGTCCAGAAGAGGGGATTGCGAAAAGGGGCGCGCAAGAATATGTAAAGAGACTGCACATTCCGTCAGATCGGCAGGGATTGCCGAGGATACGGAGGCATTTTCGTCCGACGTTTCGTCAGAGCGCTCCCAACTGACTCTCGGGAATTCCTTCTCGTTCGTCCGGACAGCCGATTATGGGGCGTATCGTTTTGAATCTTCGACCGGACTGTCTACCATTCCGAACATCTGGTGACTCGTGCCCTTGCTAGTGGGCTTGCACAACTGAAACGCGAGAAAGCGCAGATGGCGTGACGCTGTTTCCGTCTGTATCTCCTGCGCGGAATGTGCTCGGGATCGACCGCTGCCGGTAAACGGGGACGATTGTGGCGTCAGGGGACCGACGCTCGAAACCGCCAGAGTCGATGTGCAAGGTCACTAGCAGGCTGTTGCGGATAGACTCACCTTCACACTTGCTTCTAAAACTACCAAATACATTGGCTATAATTTGGCAGGTGAGGAAAATTTTCCCTTTCAGGGTATACGTAGCGAAAAAACTCGCTCGGGCAAGCTTCCAAACCCCAATGCGCAACAGGTTGCTAGATCAGAGCAACGGTCGGGTCGGTTTGGAGCACGGTCACGGTTTCGCTGGTGATTGTCGGTCCGGCTCCTCTATGTTGAGTTCGTGTCGGATGCACGAAAAATCGTGAGCGATCTGTCACGCGTGTGGACGAGGGGCTGACCCCGCACGCTTGTAGGACGGATTGCCTCCGTTTCGTCTCTCTCGTCAGAACTCTGTTTTCCACTGAGGTTTCATGCATACGTCCTTTGTGCGCTTTTGCTCTCGACTGTCTGTTCTCGTCGTTCTGCTCCTTGGTTGGAGTATAGCGGGTCCCGTTACGGGGCAGGCGCAGTCTCGCCCGGCAACGGAGCCGGCAATCATCATTCACGGCGGGGCTGGGGGGATGACCCAAGAGGCGATGAGCAGTGAGCAGCAGGAGAACTACCGATCGGCCCTACGGACGGCGCTGGAGGAGGGGCACGCCGTCCTCCAGGATGGGGGCACTGCCCTCGACGCGGTAGAGGCGGCCATTACGACTATGGAAAGCGACACGCTCTTTAATGCGGCGCGCGGGGCGGTACTCACGAGCGAACACACGGTGGAGCTTGATGCCTCCATCATGGACGGGGAGACGCGCAACGCCGGGGCGCTCACGGGCGTGGAGACGGTAAAGCACCCGATTCGGTTGGCCCGTACCATCATGACGGAGTCGAAGCACGTTATGATGGCGCAGGAAGGAGCCGAGACGTTCGCCGAGGATCACGGACTGGAGTTGGTGGAGAACGACTACTTCATCATTGATAGCCGTCGGCAGAGCTCTGGGGAGGGAGCACCGGACTTTACGTCCTCTGGGGCAGACAAATTCGGCACGGTGGGGGCCGTGGCGCTCGACCAGGACGGCAACCTAGCGGCGGGGACCTCCACGGGTGGCATTTCGAATAAGCGATTCGGCCGCGTGGGTGACTCGCCCATCATTGGGGCGGGTACGTACGCGAGCAACGAGTCAGTGGCTGTGTCGGCGACCGGGCAGGGCGAGTACTACATCCGCAGTGTGGCCGCGCACAACGTGGCCTCGCGGGTGCGCTTCGGCGGCGCATCGCTTCAGGAGGCAGCACGGGCCGCCGTTGAGGAGGCAGAGCAGCTCGGCGGGGTGGGAGGCGTCATTGTGTTGGGGCCAGACGGAAACATGGCCATGCCATTTACGACGACCGGCATGTTTCGGGCCTACGTCACCCCCGACGGGACGAAAGAGGTGCGTATCTTCAAAGAGGAGGAGGGAGGCGAGTAGAATGCCTCCCCGTTGGGTATCGCAGACACTTTCCGCCTTAGGGGCCTCCACTCGGATTGTCCGGCGGGTTCTGACCCGGATCGTCGGGAGGCCCGGCGCCGGGCGGTCGTCCGTCCGGGCCGGGAGGTTTGCCCTGTCCTGGGGGACTGGGAGTTCCATCGCCGACCCCGGACGGCGGTCCCCCTCCCGGAATGGTGCCCTGAAACAAGTTGCGGAGGACGTTTGCGGCGGGCGTGCCCTTCGAGATGGCCCGGGCCGTGCCCTGTGCGATGGCGACGGCGGGCCGCTGGTTGGTCTGCTGCGCTCGTTCGAGGGCCGAGGGAAGCTGTCGAACCGATTCGGCGTCGTACCCGGCATTGAGGGCGGCCGTGAGAAGCTGGTGGGACACTTTCGGGTTGCTGCGCACTTCTGGAAGGTCCGGCATCACGCTCACGGCCACGGCAACCGACGAGAGGGAAACGGAGCGGCGCTGTACGGCGTCGGGGAGTGTGTTGAGGAACGATTCGACGGTTGGGAGCGGCACGTCCTGCTGGCGGCTCTCCGCCACATTTGCGATGAGTTGGTTGCGCTCGGATGCCGGGGGGGAGCCGCCCAAGAGCGTCTTTACATCGTTGCGGTTGAGCCAGGTGGACACGAGGGTTCCTCCCTCTTCCAGATGGGTTTGGACCTCTTGTAACACCGGCCCCATGCGGTTGGGAGGCACCTGCTTGGCAAGTCCCTCCAGCGTTTTATTCAAGAAGGGCGCCGTCGGCAGATTGCGTTCGGCAAGCGTGACGGCCGGTTGAAGGAGGTCCGCGGTGGCCTCGGGCGAGAGCCCGGCCTTCTGAGCTCGCGAGGCCACCGTTCGCATGAGAGTCGCGTCCGCTCCGGAGGCCTCTCCCTTCTCAATGAGGGACGAGACGGGCGAGGAGTCTTGCCCAAGGGCCGGTCCCCCTACCAGAAGAAGACTGACGAGGAGAACCCCGAGCCGCAGGGGCGCAACGGACGCCAAAATGGAGAAGCAGGAGCGAATCATGGTGTCACTGGACTATGCAGATCCCGTTTGTACCCCCAAAAGGATCGTTGGCAGTTTGAGCATATGGCGGGAGGTCAAGCCAGCGCGTCTCGGCCCCATTTTTCACTCGGAGTCGGTACGCGTAGCGTCCCGGCGGAAGCTCGAGGGTCGTTTCCCACGTTCCCCTGTCCGTTCGGGAGAGGGGAGTGCCGGGATCGGCCCACGTGTTGAAGTCGCCGGTGACGTAGACCGTACCATCTCCGTTGTAGGGCACGCGAATACGGACGCCGTCGTCGGTAGAGGAGCACACGCGCCGCTGCGGAGGCGGATCGGCCGATCCGCCCAGTACGCCCTCGATTTGAAAGCGAAGGCCGGCGGCCAGATAGGCATCTGTTTCCGATCCTTCCTCTCCGAGATTGGATCGCAGTGCGCGAGCACGTCCAAATAGCGTGAGCGAGGGACGAGGTGTCCATTCGACCTCCATGCCAGTGCGCAGAAGCCGATTTTGAGCGGTTCCCGGGGGCTGAAGCGTCTCGTACTGCAGTCTTTCTACAGCGAATGTTCCTTGGACCGATACGGTATTCGTAGGCCAGTACGTGGTGCTGAGCGTGCCTCCTGTGCCTCCGAAGGTGGTCTCGGCCGTCGACGTGCGGCCCGTGCTGTAATACAGCCGCAGCGCGCCCTGCACCCGGTCGGTAAGCCAGTGGGTGGCCTGCAGAGATGCCAGCCCACTGGTCTGCCGGTCCGTCAGGGACGGCAGTTTCTCAATGCGCTGTGTAAGTCCGGTGCGAAGGGTCATCGTGGTTTGGGAGGTTGGAGTCCACTGCAGGTCTGGAAGGATCCACCAACTGTCGCGAGCGGTGTCCACCGATCCCTGAACGGCAGGATATCGGTATCGGGAGCCTCCGCCCAGGAGACCGACGGTCCAGTTGGGATGGAGTCGATACCGGAAGCGGAGACTGCTCTGAGTAAATTGGGGAATCTCAGTACGGCGAGGGTGTGCTTGTGCGCGAACAACGAGGTCGGTGCGAGTCCGGCTCGTATTCCGCGTGAGGTTCACCTGTGGAGTTATGGTCCAAAAAGGAGACTGCACGTCTGGATTCCAGGTCCCAATCACTGGGTCCAGGTACAGGTTCGTCTGGTGTCCCCCCGAGAGTCCGAGCGAAGCGTGCCCGCTCCACTCTTGGGCGGATGCAGGGAGTGCTCCCACTCCGATTAGTATTGTAAGTGCGAAAATAAGACGCCTCATGAAAGCCCGGAAGTACCAGTGGGGGGCCACGGCAGGGCCCAGCCCACGGCCTCAAGCACGCGACCACTACAGTTTGAGTACGGCATTTCGGGCACCAAACCCGTCACTCCGTTTCACGGGAGCAAGCGGGTCGGTCACCCACTGTTCTCCATTAATTACAAACTGATACTCGTGTTCACCCCGAGCCACGGGCACGAGGCCGGTCCACACCGTCTCCCCGTTTGTGGTCCGGGGCGAGAGGGGAATCGGCTCCCACTGGCTAAAGTCACCCGCCACGGCCACCGAGTCCGCAGTATTGTCTGTGTACAAGAAGCGGATCCACACCGTCTGGCCCTGCTGGGTCGTCGTGCCGGATGCTTGCTGCACAGTCGAGGATGTATTTGAGGTCGTAGCCACCTGAGACGACGAGGCCTCTGGCGGTGACGTCCACAACTGTCCCCGAAGTGTGAATACACTGACCACCAGGAGGCTTGTCACCATCGCGGTCGCGACTGCGGACGCGGGACGGATTTCTAGGGCCACCGGGGTCGTGACAGTATTCCACCAGTCCTGCATTTTCTCGGTCAGTGACGCGGATTCAGACGCGGAGGCAGTGGCCACTGCCTCCATGGTCTGGTCCGCAAAGTCGTCGGGCGGGGGAGACGCCGGACGTGCAGCGAGATCCTGGGTCATACGGACCTCAAACTGGAGGAGCGATCGCGCCTCCGGATCGTCCGCAATCCGGTGGAGGGCCGTCTGTAGGTCGGCCTCGGACAGCTCTCCGTCCACAAATCGCTGCACCAGAATGTCAGGATTCTCGTTTGTCATGGCGATCCTCTAGCAGAGTGCGAAGTTTCTTTCGAGCGCGATGCACCCGGACCTTCAAGGCACTCACCGACACGTCCATTCGCTTCGACATCGCCTTGTAGGTCATTCCATCTCGGTATTTGAGGAGGAACGGCGTGGCGTACGTGGACGAAAGCTCTTCGAGCGCGTCCCATAACTGTTCGCTTCGCTCCTCGGCAATGAGGTCATCGTCCTGTGCGGAGCGTTCATCCGGTAGGGCATTGGCATCGTCCTGGTTTTCGGTCCGGCTAAACGCGTAGGTCTCGCGCCGAACGTTTTTTGCGTAATCGCGGCAGCAGTTCAGCGCAATGCCGTAAAGCCAGGACGAGAACCGGTCCGGATTTCTCAGGTCGTCAATTCGGCGATAGGCCCGTACAAAAGTGTCCTGTGCCAGGTCTTCTGCGTCTTCGGGACTGTCGGCGTACTGGTACGTGAGGTCGAACACCATCCCCTCGTACCGTTCCACGAGAATGCGAAACGCCTCCCGGCTTCCCGCCTGTACGCGACGGGCGTAGGCACCATCGGAATCATCGGAAGCCATGACCGATCCGGGCAAATGTGGCGAGGCATTGTTCACGAAAGCGAAGGACCGTAGCGCATCTGAGCGAGAACGGTCCGATCCAAGTGTGGCGTGCCAAAATGACAACCTGGGAACGGGAAGGAATAAACTCCAAAATCCGAATCCCTGAATCTAAGAAGCTGTTTTAATTTCACACGCTACAAAGCTGTCAGTGCGTGACGACTGCAGACGCGCCCATTCCATCCGTCCGTTCAAATGCATGTGTTCCAGTTTGAAATACGGACTTAAAGAAGCGATCGCGAATGCAAAGGCGACCGTAAATTAAAACAGGTTCTAAACTCGACGCCACGTGGGACATCAGTCCCAATGGTGTTGGCAAGAGTATTTGTTGAATGGGTGAAAAGGGAACAGGATGCAAGTCAGGGGAACTCTCTAGCGTCGTGAGGCAAACGCGGGCCTCACGAATCGCTGGCAGGCCTCTGCGAAAGGTCCTGCCAGCGATCCGGACGACAGGCCCGGGCCTCTCGGTGGAGGATTCTGATTAGCTTCCCGCACTGCTGGTGTCAACAGAGGCCTGGATGGCAGGGGTGATCACGTACTGCCCGCTCGGATTTCCCTTCAGCGATTCCTGCACGTCCCAGTTGAGCGTGATTTCTACACGATCATCCCCGGACTCGACCGTGAATGAATCGAAGTTGCCGATCTTGAGACCCGTCTGCTGGCCGCTGGCAATCATGACGGGGGTTGGCGAGGAGTCGCCCTTGAAGGTGACCTGTGCTTTCCCGGTCGTAACGAGGCGAATCTGGCTGTAGCTGCCGGTCGGAATGTCGATTTCCGTCATGGCCGTATCGAGTCCCGCCTGCAGCTCTTTCAGGTCGACCTCGAAGTCGGTGTCGCTGAGGACCTGTACGCCCGTTTCGGTCGAGTCGCCCTGATCGGTTTCTTCAGTGGGAACGATAGAGATCTCTCCAATCGTAACGAGGGCCTGCTCGATACTGTCGGCCGTGTGGCTCGATTTCGCTGTGGCAGACGACGTCAAGGCTTTGCTGGTGGAGCCGTTCATGCGCAACTCCAGGGTGCCAGAGGTTCCGTCGTCAGCTCCAGTGGAGTCACAACCGGCGGCGAACAAGAGGCTACCAGCAACGAGGAGGGAGAAAAGTAAAGAAGAACACTGTCTCATAGGATTTCGATAGCTGTTACAAGAAAACGTGTCGATGTCCCCTCCCTTCAAAGTGGAGTCTCCGTTCCGAGAGGGACGGCGGTATAATGCGGTTAGAGGACGACACGAAAGAGCATTCGTTACAGAGAAAAGTGTGAAGAAAGGGCGAGGGGGGGAGCGCAGTTGGGAGCTCCGACCGTCCGATGGGTACTGGGCCGCTGTTGTGTGTACTGAGAAGTGGCGGGAGGGACTTCTCTCATGCATCCCCTTTATCTCTCAATCCTCAGGTAGCTTATGGTATCCCTTCGTTCATTCGTTTTCGTCATCCTGACGGCAGTTGTCGCTATCGTCGTAGGAGGGGCTGGATGCTCAATGCTGTCGAATTCGACATCCGACGACCCGCCCTCAGTGAAGGCCGAAATTGCGGAGGTGGACAGTCTCGAATATCCGGCCGAAATTGCTTCGACCGATACCCTGACTGTCGGTTTCTACGGGACGGTGGGGCCAAATGGATGCTACTCGTTTCATCGATTTGACGTGGATCGGGCGCCCGGGCAGTTGACAATTACCCCCGTCGTCCGTCACACCACAGCCGACAACGTGTCGTGCACGATGGCCATCGTGCCTCTTAATCACACCCTCACGGTCGCGCCCCCATTTCCGGACGGCATCCTCGAAATTGAGGTGCCACAGCCTGAGGGGGATGACGTCCGGGCTACAGTAACCGTAACCGACGACTCGAACTGACCGGTTGCAGTACGAGCGTTGGCCGAGAGGCATCCGGAGACGATCTTTCCGGCGTGCGGCCGTGAGAAGCGAGGGGGGACCGTACGGGTCGAGTCAAGGGGTCGACATTTCCGCTGCTAACTGCTACCTTCTCAGCGTCGGATGTCATTTCACGCATTTGGACTGAGTATGGATCGCGACGCAGCAAAGAAGGCCGCAGGGGAAGAGGCCGCGACCCTCGTACAGGATGGAATGTGCCTTGGGCTCGGCACCGGTTCTACGGCCGCCTACGCTCTTGAAGCCATCGGTCGGCGCGTGCAAGCAGAGAATCTCGACGTGCGGGGGGTGCCCACCTCGTTCGGGGCGGAGCGCCGGGCCCGGGCCCACGGCATTCCCCTCACCACCTTCGACGAGGTTTCTACGCTGGATCTTGCGGTCGATGGGGCCGACGAGGTGGATGATGAGTTGCGACTCATCAAGGGCGGAGGGGGAGCACACTCTCGGGAAAAGGTGGTGGCCACCCAGGCTGAGCGATTCGTCGTGCTCGTAGACCCGACAAAACCCGTCGATACGCTCGGAGAACGGGCTCCAGTGCCCGTGGAGGTTCTTCCCATGGCCATCACGCCGGTACGGCAGATGCTGGAGGCGCAAGGGGCCCGACCGGAGCTGCGGATGAGTTCGGAAAAGGATGGCCCTGTGGTAACCGATCAGGGCCTCTGGCTACTCGATGCGCATTTTCCCGAGGGCATTTCGGATCCGGTGGGCCTCAACCGGATCCTCTGTGACCGGCCCGGCGTCCTCGACCACGGGTTGTTCTTAGACGAAGCGACAGATCTTTTCATTGGACATCCGGATGGGACGGTCGACCGTTTCGCCCCCGAACGCGTGTGATCCTGGATTTTTTGCCAAGAGGTTTCGTCGGGCGTCTTCCCGTAGGTGGGGAAGTGCACACTCAACTCTTGGGTGCCGTCCGACGGGAGCTCGTGGTGTTTTCGAACCTCCAGTTCTCGGCGACGATTGTGTGGGGGAGAAGCTCGAAGCGGAAACACGCACAAAAAAAGCGCACCGCCGCCCGACGAGTGCCGGGACACGGTGCGCTCAGTTTGATGGAATTCGACCTGCGGAAGCAGGAAAAGCGTACTACTGGAGGCGGAAGGTTACCGGAAGCGACATCCGCACCTTCACCGGCTCACCACGCTGCTGGCCGGGCGTGCATTCCAGCGTCTTTACCTTTTCCAGCACCTCTTCGTTGAGCAGCTTGTGCACGCCGCGGGTGATTTTCGGCTGCACGACGTTCCCCTCTTCGTTCACGACGAACTGGACGAAGACGCGGCCTTCGATGCCGGCCTTCTTCGCAAAGTCCGGGTATTCGACCTTGCCCTGAAGATTTTTCACACCACCGCAGTCGGGCTGGTTCTCCACCACAACGAAGATCTCATCCTCCTGCTCTTCTTCCTCTTCCTCGGGGGGCGGGCCCTGGCTGGTGTCCAGTGCGTCATCGAGGTCGAGGGAGGCGTCAAAGTCGACGTTCTCGTTCTCGATCGTTTCGTTGTTCGGGACCTCTACGGGCACCGGAGGCTTCGGTGGGGGCGGCGGCTCGTTTTGCTGTTCCGTCTGCTGGATCTCCTCCATCTCGACGGTCTCCTGTTCCTGCAGGTCCACCTGAAAGGTCTGTGCAGACTGGTAGTCGAGCTGGAAGGCCACGACGAGAATGACCAGCGCGAGAGTCAAGCCGACCTCAATAAACAGGCGGTACCATTGCCGGAGGTCCGCCCCATCTTCTTTGCGTAAGGCCATGGGTATCGACCGGTATAATTACAAATTCTGTTCGACGAGCAAGAAATCTCTCGCAACGACGCTTAATAACTACAGGGTGTGTTATTTACCTCACCTCCAAACGGATGTTTCGCATCCAGTCAAATTCGGGAACGCGCTGTCGGTGGTTTCTAATTCGCATCGGGGGAGTGGTCGGTCTCTTTGGTCCAGCGCACGTGTAGCACGTACAGTCCGATGCCTGCAGCCAGTCCGATTCCATCGGCGAGGGCATCGAATGGATCGGCCAGGCGTTGAATTGGAAGAACCTGCTGGTACACCTCAGTTCCAATTGCAAAGAGACCTCCCAGCAAAAGGAGACGAATGCTCAAGCGTCGAAGCCACGCCCAGGACCGATCCGACTCCGGAGGAAAGAAGGCTCGCATCCAGAGGAATCCGAACACGGCGAAGAGGCCGAGGTGGGCGATCTTATCGTAGCTTAGGGCAGGCCCTATTGAGGATAGGGAGGACGCGGGGAGGGAGCATGCCACGAGGATGCCCATCGTCCAGAGCACGGCCATCCAGCGATAGTGGATTGTCGAGAGCGAGGAAAGGCACGACATGAAGAAGTACAACGGAGCGGTCAGGGGCAGGGCGGCTATCCGCGCGAGGGGGCAAGTCGATCACGGGTGGTGCGGGGTAGCTGATCGATGAGGTCCGGCGCGGCCAAGGTACGGGGGTCTCGTGTGCGGGTGTACCGTTGGGCTGCGGCGCCCCCGAGGTGCAGGGCCGTGGCGGCTGCTTGGAGCGGCGAGAGGCCCTGTGCAAGGAGCCCCACACACTGTCCGGCCAGCACGTCTCCCGTCCCCGCAGTTGCGAGGGCCGCGGTGCCGGTGCTGCCCACGTACGTCGGTTCCTCCGGTCCCGCGACAATGCTAGGCTGTCCCTTTAGCAGTAGGACGACGTTCCACCGCCGGGCATATTCTTGCACGGTGCGCACGCGATCGGTGAGGTCGACCTCGCCTGCCAGCCGACGAAATTCTCCGGCGTGGGGGGTAAGGATCCAGTGAGAAGTGGCGTGCTCGGTCCAGTCGCCTTCCGTGTCGGCCAGGGCGTTCAGGCCGTCGGCATCGATCACGACGGGACAGTCGGCGGCCTGCAGAAGATCGAGCACGAGGGCCTGCGTATGTTCGCCCCGTCCGAGGCCCGGTCCCACGAGCATGGCGTCGGCGCGCTCGTCGAGCACAGCGTCGACGGCGTCGGGGGAAAGACCCTTCTTGGTGGTCGGAAGGGGGAGGGTGGGGACGGCCGGAAGGGATCCGGCAATTGTAGACTGTACCCTTTCAGGACAGGCACAGGTCACGTAGCCGGCTCCGCTCCGCACCGCCGCCATCGAGGCCATGCGGGGCGCTCCGGTGAAGCGTGCACTCCCTCCCACGACCATAGCGGTGCCCACGCTGTACTTGTAGGCGTCGCGCGACCGGGCGGGCCACCAGTCCTGTATCGCCGCGTCTGTCGTCTGTCGCACGCAGCCGGGCGCCTGAGCCACCCGGTCCATTACGAAGGCCGGAATGCCAATGTCGACAACGTCCACGGAGCCGGCATAGCGCGGGCCGTCGCCGACGAGAAGGCCGACCTTCGGGGCCGCGATGGTGATGGTGTGCTCGGCCTCTACCGCGGAGCCCAGTACCGTCCCGGTGTCACTCTGAAGCCCCGTGGGCACGTCAATCGCCACCGTGGGGGCCGGACGGTCATTTACCCAGTCGACCAGGCTGCGGATCGGCTCTCGAAGATCACTGGTGAGGCCGGTGCCCAGCAGCGCATCGACGTAGAGGAGGGGGGAGAGTTGCTTGGTCGTCTCGGTGAGGAGCCCGAGCGTGTCGAGTACCGCAATGGTGAGCCGCTCCGCATCGTCCTCGTCTCGCAGTTGCTCCAGCAGATCGAGGTTGCGAGCGGGGTCGTCCCGCAGCTCGCCCGGATCACTCGTGAGGACGACGTGGACGCGAGCTCCAGCTGCGTAGAGCCGCCGCGCCACCACCAGCCCGTCGCCCCCGTTGTTGCCCTTTCCACAAAGAATCACAACCGCTTCGCCGTCCAGCGGCCCGTGGGCGTTTCGAATAAGGTCGGCCGTGCCCCGTCCGGCCGATTCCATCAGCGTAAAGCTGGGGATGCCGTACTCCTCGATCGTGTACCGGTCGGCCGTGCGCATGGCCTCAGCGGTGAGAGCGGGCGGAGCGGAAGCGTCGGTGGCAACGTTCGTCATGGAGCAAAAGGCGTCATCGGTTCAACGAATCCGCGGCGGTCGTATCTGGAGTCGGAGCCGGCCTGGAGGTGCCCGGCGGAGCCAGGATCGGAAGGCGTAGGGGTGCAGAAATGACGTTCGTCCATCGGGGACGCGAGTCCGTCGTCTCCTCGCTCCACGTCACCGTCTCGGCCGGGGTGTAAGGTTCAATGAGTCCCCCATCCCACCGTCCGTTTTGGTTCCGATCCTCGAAGGCCCGAAACCGAAACGTGCCCTCCGGAAGGTCCCGAAACACAAACGTACTTTCCGGCACGATGGTCTGCTGGCGCGGGTCAAGCGAAATTTCGCTCTCGGTGGGAATGATTTCGACGACGATCGGCCCGCGGGAGGCCGAGTTCTGCGTCACAGAGTCCTGAGCCGTGGAGTCTTGCACGACGGACTCGCGCGCTACCGAATCTTGTGCCAGGGAATCTTGGGCGATGGAGTCCGGGGGCATCGGAGCGCGCGCGGCGGAGTCCGGCCGGGACTGGGAGGGGCGCTGGGACGAAGACCGGGTAGCGGTCGGCGGGCGTGAGGAGCTGAAGGCCCTGTCTCCTGAATCCTGCCGGGTTACCGGTGAGAACGTGACCTCTCCTTCGAGTGCACCGAGTGCTCGATCGGTCACGCGCCGAAACTGCCGACTGTACGTGGTGTCCGGGCCGGCGATTGGACTGAGATTGACCGTCATCTCCACGAGGGAGTCGGGGAGAAGCAAGGAGTCCGGCTGAAGGCGGTAGGTGCGCCCGTCGTCCGTCGTCCAGGTGGGCGACTGCGTAGTGTCTCGAAGGGCGAGCACCCGGCGAAGCATAGTGCTGTCCAGGGCCTGATTGAAGCGGACGCCGGGCCGGTCGCCGGGGAGCAGTGGAATGGCGCCCGTCGAGTCCGGCGCTCGGGCCTCCGGAAGGAAGGCCTGGAAGCGGGTCTGGGTCGTGTCCGAGCGGGTAGCCGCCCGGAAGCGGGCCGTGTCTGGGCGAAGGGCTTGTCCAAGGGTGTCTGTGACGAGGCTGTCGGAAAGGGGGAGCACGTGCCGCGTGGAGTCCATGGGGGCGGTGCGGAGCACCACAGCGTTGGCCCGTCCGTCCGGTCGGTGGACGGTCTCCACGGTCACGGGTGCATCAGCGACGGAGTCGCGGAGGGGCCAGGCGTTCGAGCGTCGGTCCGACAGCCGGATCGGTTCGCTGAAGGTGAGGCGCAGGCGCTGCCGGCTGAGGGGTTGAACGGTACGAAAGCGGGGGCGGAGAGTGTCGGCCCGGGTCAGAAGCCAGGGGACGGGCACGGCAGTCCGGACCGTGTCCGCCATGAGGGTGGGGCGCGGCGGAACGGCAAATGGCTCGCCCGGGTCGGGGTGCCGGTTCCGATTGTTGTCACGGACGGCGACGACGTAGTAGGGCTGCTCCCGCATATAGCTGAACGAGAACGTACCGTCTTCCCCCGTCTGCGTACGATACGCAGGACGCTCCGGGAGAGAGTCGGGGGGAACGCTGGAGCCGGACGGAAGATCGTAGGCAAACACGTCCACCGTTGGTTGCGGTGTCCCTTCGGCCGGACGCACCACGCGTCCCTGGATTTCCCCCTGATTGATGCGGGGCCCGGTAGCAAAGGCCACCGTGATCGGGGCGTCGAGGGAGACCCCGTGGGCGTCCCTGAGGTTCGTATCGAACGAAAAGAGGTAGGTCGTACTGTCGCGGAGTGACGAGGGCAACTCAATTGTTACCCCCCGTCCGCTCCAGTTAAAGCGGAGTCGTTCGTCGAAGCGAGGGGTCACCGAGAGAGATTGCGTCAGGGTGCTGCGCTCAACGTATTCCGAAAACTCGACGTAGACCGATCGGGTATCTGTGTCGACATTGACGCTGTCCCGCTGGGGACGGGTGTCTACGATCGACGGAGGAGTTTCGTCGCGGGGTCCCCCGCTGGGCGAGACTGGATTTGCACACGACGCCAGTGCAACGACGAGACCGCCGAGTAAAAGGCTCATCCCCAGCGTTTCCCACGTGGAGCGTATCCACGATCGCTCTCGGTGTAGTCCACTTGTAAGGGTACACGTCCACACGTCCATACGTTACGCGTAAATCCCTCGCATTTGAAGAGCTTCCGCGACTTTACGGACACCCATTACGTAGGCTCCGATCCGAAGGGACACGTCGTGCTCGTCGGCCGTTTCGTACACCTTGTCGAAGGCGTCACGCATCATTCGATCGAGACGACGATTCACGCGCTTCTCGGTCCAGAAAAAGCCCTGCCGGTCCTGCACCCACTCGAAGTACGAGACCGTTACGCCGCCCGCATTCGCAAGGATGTCCGGAATGACGAGAACCCCCTTGTCCTGAAGCACGTCGTCGGCTTCCGGAAGGGTCGGGCCGTTGGCGCCCTCCACGAGAATTTTTGCGCCCGTCTCCTCAGCAATCTCGCGGTCAATCTGATCTTCTTTCGCTGCCGGCACGAGCACGTCCACGTCGAGCGTGAGCAATTCCTCATTTGTGATGGGCTGAGCGTTTTCGTACCCGTCGAGGGTTCCGCCGTTCTGCTGAATGTAGTTCTTCATCGCCTTGATGTCGAGGCCCGATTTGTTGTAGTAGCCGCCCGTCACGTCGCTCACGGCGACGACCGTGCAGCCCTGTTTGGCCAACAGGTCGGCGGCGGTCGAGCCCACGTTGCCGAAGCCCTGCACGGCCACGGTACAGTCGCTCGGGGCTAGGCCCAGCCGCTCCATCGCCGCCAGCGTGACCGTCATCACGCCGCGCCCGGTGGCCGCCCGGCGGCCCTGCGATCCCCCGAGCCCCACGGGCTTGCCCGTCACCACCGCGTTCTCCGTGCGGCGGGCGTGCATGGAGTAGGTATCCAGCACCCAGGCCATGATTTGCTCGTTGGTGTTCATGTCCGGAGCCGGAATGTCCTTGTCTGGCCCGAAGACGTCGAACAGGTTGGCGGTGTAGCGCCGCGTGAGCCGCTCCAGCTCCTTTGGGCTCATCTCGGACGGGTCGCACACGACGCCGCCCTTGGCCCCACCGAAGGGCACGTCCACGAGCGCGCACTTCCAGGTCATCCATCCGGCCAGGGCCTTTACCTCGTTCAGTGTGACGTCCGGGGCGTAGCGGATGCCGCCCTTGCTGGGCCCGAGGACGTTGTTGTGAATTACGCGGTAGCCCTCAAATACCTTCACCCGCCCTGAGTCCATCTCGACTGGCACGGACGTGATGTGGATGCGGGATGGCCGACATAGGTATTCGTAGAAACCAGGGTTGAGTTCAAGAATCTCGGCCGCCACGTCGAACCGCTCCATCATGGACTGGAAGGGGTCGTCGCGATCAATGGGGGCCGGCTCACGATAGACAGCGCGTTCGTGAACGTCGGGACTGAAGGGCATGGTGAAGATGGATTGATACGATGGAGCGACGAACGCTCCAATGCATCGACCGATTCGCTTTGTGGTGAGACAGAACGGAATGGATGCATTGGTCTCTCCCGAACGACTGGAAGCGCTTGCGGTTGCCGGGGGCGGTGGGTCCGGGGCGCCTTCTCGACGTATTTTCGAATCGGGGCCGGTCGAGCCGGGCGTACCGGCGGTCTAGCCGGGAGGTCCACTACAGCCTACAGCATGCGAAGAAGATCCAGCGGGTGGTAGGGCGTCAGGGACGTCTCGACGAAGTCCGCTTCGTTTCGTGTGACAATTGCGGAGGCATCTGCTTCGGCTCCCGCAGCTGTGAGGTAGGCGTCTTCAAAGTCGGGGGACGCTTCGTTCTGAAGGGCGGTCGTGAGTGCGGGGCGGCCCATCGGGACTGCATCCATTACGTCGGCTACGAATTGAAAAAGGGCGCGCGGATCCGTGTCCTCTTTTTCGTGAGCAATGTACCAGCAAGTCGAGATTGATGTAGGCGCGTATAGGCCGCGAATGTCGCCACGCTCGGCGGCCGCACAGAGGCGAACGGCGACTCCGTGATGAGAACGAGCTGAGACTGCGGCGTCGATGAGAATATTCGTGTCGAATAGAACGTTCATACCGACGAAGGTGCCCGATGAGGGAGAAGCGGGACAGCGAATCGGTGATTATTTGTGCTTCTCGTGTGCGGCATCGATCCAGGCACGCGTATCGTCGTCAAGGTCGAGGGCGTCCGTGCTCGGCCCGGTATTCCGAAGCATTCGCTGCGTTCGAGGGGGGAGGTCATCCGGAAGGGAGGCGAATTCGTCGCTGGAGGGTGCTGATTCCGGTTGGGGACCATCGTCGCCGGAAGATTCGCGAAGGAGCAGTCGGAAGTAGTCTTCGACAATCTTTGAGACGGAGGTCCCGCGTTCCGTAGCGAGCCGCTTCGCCCGTTCCTTTAGATCGTCGTCGAGACGGAGCGTGAGCTTTGACTTCATCGGGAGGCTTGCAACTGTACGTCGCAAATTTGAGAGACGTGACGTATACATGGGAGGGGGACTGACCGTTTCGGAACGGGCATCATTGCTGAGCCGGGGAGGGCGTGGGACGTGCTTTTCCTTCGCAGATCCACGAACATCCGCCTGTGCTGTGTCGTTGGTACGGGCTGTTGACGTGAAACTCTATCGTATCTCCAGACGACCCCGATGGCGCAGTTCGACACCCCCGATCAAGTCACCCTCCCCGATCTCGAAGAGGACGTCCTCGATTGGTGGGACGCCCACAACGTGTTCGAGCGCAGTATTGAGGAGCGTGAAGGTCAGCCCACATACACGTTCTACGAGGGGCCGCCCACAGCCAACGGCAAGCCCGGCATTCATCACGTGTTGGCGCGGGCCATCAAGGACATCTTCTGCCGTTACAAGACGATGCAGGGCTATCAGGTGGCCCGAAAGGCCGGTTGGGACACCCACGGCCTGCCCGTCGAGATCGAGGTGGAGGAGGAACTGGGCCTCGAAAGTCGGGCACAGGTCGAGGAGTACGGCATCGAAAAGTACAACGCCGCCTGCCGCGAGAGCGTGCTGGAGTACAAGGACCTCTGGGACACGCTCACCCAGCGGATGGGCTACTGGGTCGACCTCGACGATCCGTACGTCACCTTCGAGACCGACTACATCGAAACCGTCTGGTGGCTCCTGAAGCAGATTGAAGAGGAAGATCTGCTGTACAAGGGGCACAAGATTCAGTGGTACAGCCCCGGCTCCCACACCGTCCTGTCGTCGCACGAGGTGAGCCTCGGCTACGAGGAGACGCAGGACCCGAGCGTGTACATTCGCTTTCCCGTCGCAGGAGAGGAGGATACGTACTTCCTCGCCTGGACCACGACGCCGTGGACGCTCATCTCCAATACGGCACTTGCGGTGGGGCCGGAGCTCACGTACGTGAAGATCCACCATGAGGACCCACATCAGGGGTCCGAAACGCTGATTCTGGCCGAGGCGCTTCTGGACGAGGTGATCGATGAGGACTACACGATCGAAGAGACATTTTCGGGTGAAGCGCTGATCGGGGCCGCGTACGAGCCGCTCTACGACTACTTTACGGATCGTGCCACCCCGGGCGAGGATGCGTGGTACGTCCTCGGAGCCGACGTGGTATCGACCGAAGAGGGCACCGGCGTCGTCCACATGGCCCCGGCCTTTGGGGAGGAGGACTACGCCGTGGGGCAGGAAAAGGGGCTTCCGCTCTTCAATCCCATCGACAAGGACGGCGAGTTTACCGACGAGGCGCCGCTCGTGGAGGGCATGTGGTTCAAGGACGCGGACAAGGTCATCACGGATAATTTGAAGGGCCGCGGCCGCCTCTACAAGCACGAGACCTACCTCCACAACTACCCACACGACTGGCGCAAGGGCACGCCCCTGATGAGCTACCCGGTCGAGAGCTGGTTCATCGAGACCACCAAACTCAAGGAGCGGATGGTGGAGCTTAACGACACCATCAACTGGCAGCCGGAGAGCATCGGCACGGGGCGGTTCGGCGAGTGGCTGGAAAACAACGTGGACTGGGCGCTCAGCCGCCGCCGCTACTGGGGCACGCCGCTCCCGGTGTGGGAGAGCGACAATTCCAACTACTACGAGGTCATCGGCTCCGTCGAGGAGCTGCGTGAGAAGGCCGGCGACCAGCTGCCTGAGGACGACGATGAGATCGATCTACACCGCCCGTTCGTAGACGAACTGACGTGGGAGGGGCCGGACGGCGGCACCATGCGCCGCGTGCCGGACCTCATCGACGTGTGGTTCGATTCCGGCGACATGCCGTACGCGCAGTG
>JAHENZ010000126.1 GCA_018609755.1 Salinivenus sp.
CCACCCCACGTCGCGCCCTGCCAGGAAGTAGTCCGAGGACGTACTAATACCCATTGCGGACCACCACACGATGCCAATGAGCAGGACGAAATACAGGCCCACGACGGCCCAATCAATCGGAGTCATAACGCCAGATCGTCGAAGTCAAAGGAGTGAAAGCAGTGGCGAAAGAAGCTGCCCGCCAGAACAAGTGACGGACAGGTCTAAATGGATTTCGTATTCCGTATTGCGTACATATCACGCACTCCGAACGTCCCCTCCGCCTTGAATACGCGACACGCAATACCATCGGGCGGAAAAGCAGAGAGGCGGGACTCAAGTGAAACAGCCTCCCTGCCGAGCATGCCAATCCTACACGTGCACGACCTCCACGTCGCTCATGTCGGCGAACATCTCCCAGCGGCGGCTCACGTCGCCGAGGTGGAGGCACTGGTGATGGGTCCCGCCGTTTTCGAGCCAGCCGTCCAGGCAGTCGCGCACGCCGCTGTCGGGCCGGAAGTGGAAGTAGGGCATCTCCACGTTCGGCAGCTCGTCGGTGTCCAGAATCTCGCCGTTCGCCACGATGAGCCGGAACTCCTCGTCCCCCGTGGGCGCGAGCGAGACGAGCGTCGCAGGCCCGGGCTCCGCCATAAAGAGTACCGTCGGCGGATTGTCGAGCCCGCCGATGCCAAGCGGACGGTCGATGAGCTGCACGGGCTGGTCCTCCCGGGCAATCTTCCAGTTCCCTTCGCCCATGTGACTTTGAAGCACGGAGTCGCGCTCGAAGTCCATCGCGTACATCTCCGTGAAGTGGGCGTCCGGGGCGATCCGATGGCCCGCCGCCATGAGACTGGTGCACGGCATGTCCCCCTCCGCCGCGTAGCCGTAGCCCTTCGCCATCAGATTGGAGGCGGCCAGCATGTGAAGCTGTTCGAAGCGCCCGTCGTCGCCCACGGCGTCGAAGTACATGCTGAAGCCTTCGTATCCCTCGTCTTCCAGGAGATTCTCGATGGCCACCTGGAAGCGCGCGGCATAGCGGTGCGCCTCGTCCGAAAGGGCCTCGTCAATCTCGAACCGCTCCTCGTCGGCGGCCACGACCTCGGCTACGGCCTCCTCCGAGACTCCCTGCATCCGCTCCTCCACCAGGCCCATGCCCAGCTGGTCGATCTGCGGCCCCAGGCCGTGCATGAACGCCCACGGGTTCGTCGTAATGTCGCCCATGCCCGGCATCTGACCGAACTGGGCCAGCCGCATGTCGCGGAGGGACTGCGAGGCCTGCGCTGCGTGCGCCCAATCTGACACGAAGGTCTGGAAGCGGTCGGTGCGCCAGTCCTCCGAGATGATCGGAGCGTTGATGCCCAGGCGCAGGAGCGTGTTGGCCATGTCTTGTGCGCCGTGAACCCCCTGGTTGTACGTGAGGTCGGCCATGTCCCACTCTTCGGTGATGGTCCGCTCGGGCTGCACATTGGCGAGCATGACGGGCAACTGGTTCTCCGAGAGCGCCCGCACGGTCCGCATGGCCGGGCCGTAGGTGAGCATGACGATCATGATGCCGTCCAGATCGTCATCGTTGAAGCGGCGCACCTGCCGTTCGATGTCGCTGCGGTTGCGCGCCGGTCCGTGGAAATGAACGTCCACGGCCTCCTCCAGCCGATCGGCGATCTTTTGGGCATAGCTGCCCTGCCGTTCGGTAATTCCCGGAAGCATGTCGTCGTAGAGCTCCTGCATGATCCCCAAAAGTCCCACCTTGGGGCGGGCAGAGGCTGGAGCGCCATTTTGCGTGGCTGCCATTGGTTTCTAAATTGTTTGAGACTGAGATTGAACGTTTCATTTTTCTCCAAACAGACAGCCGGCCCCTTCACGTCCCAGGAGCCGACCCGCTGCGTCGCTACTGCGCGTCGCGCGTGGAAAACTGGTAGACCGTCCGCGTGCTGTACTCCTCGTCGGGCCGGAGAATCGTTGACGGGAAGTCCGGCTGATTCGGCGAGTCGGGAAAGTGCTGCGTCTCCAGCGCCAGTCCTTCGCGCTGGTCGTAGACTTCGCCCTTTCCGGTAAACGACCCGTCCAGGAAGTTGCCGGAGTAGAACTGCACGCCCGGTTCGGTCGTGCGCACCGTCATGAGGCGCCCCGTGTCCGGCTCGTAGACCCGCGCGGCGAGCCGCAGCGTGTCCGACGGCTGGTCGGCGAGGACGAAGTTGTGGTCGTACCCGCCGCCGTACGCGATCTGCTGATTGTCGGCGTCGATCCCGTCCCCAATCGGGGTCGGCTCGGTAAAGTCGAACGGCGTGCCCTCCACGGATCGCAGCTCCCCGGTCGGGATGAGCGTCGAGTCCACCGGCGTAAACCGATCGGCGTTGATCATGAGCTCATGGTCCAGGATGGTCCCGTCGCCGTCTCCGTCCAGGTTAAAGTAGCTGTGCTGCGTGAGATTGACGGGCGTGGCCTCCGTGGTCGTGGCGTGGTAATCGAACGCCACCGCGTTGTCGGGCGTGAGCGTGTAGGTGACCTCCACGTCTAGCCGGCCCGGATAGCCGCCGTGGCCGTCGGGGCTGGTGTGGGAGAGCACGACGCCCACACTGTCGCCCTTCTGAAACGGCTCGGCGTCCCACACCACCTGGTCGAAGCCTTCCGTGCCGCCGTGCAAGTGATTGGGGGCATTGTTGGTCTCCAGCGTGTACGTCTCCCCGTTCAGCGAAAACTCGCCCTCGGCAATCCGATTGCCGTAGCGCCCGATGAGGGCACCGAAGTAGGGATTGGCCGAGCGGTATGCGTCGCTGGTGTATGTTGCCAGAGAGTCGAAGCCCAGAACGACATCCTCCAGATTGCCATTTCGATCCGGTACCCGGAGGGAGGTGATGACGCCGCCGTAGTTGGTCACCTCCATCGTCACGCCGTTCGGGTTCGTAAGCGTGTAGAGGTCCACGGAGTCGCCCGCCGGCGTGACGCCAAAGTCACTCCGCTCCACGTCCGCGGAGGGAGCATCGCCCCCTCCCGCGCACGCACATAACATCAATGCCATCAGTAGAACTGCTGTGGTTCGAAGCATTATTCTCGTGATCTGAGAGAAAGGATACTATTGCAGCTCCAGGGCCACAACCGACTTCGACGGCATCTCAATTGTGAGCGTGGTTCCGTCGAGCTCGGCCCCATCGAAGGACGTGGGCTGAAGCCGATTGGGCTGCTCGAACGTGTTGTGGGTGTTCATCTGATCCGCCGTCAACACACGCCCGCTCACCGACGACACGTCTTGCCCGCGCAGATCCACGGAAATCGTCCGCGGCTGGTTGGGGTCCTTGTTCGCCAGGGTGATGTGAACGCGGTCCTGATCGTCCTTCGAGGCCGACACGCTGATGGCCGGAGTGCTCTCACCGTCGTGGGTGTAGGTGCCCCGATCCACGTCCATCGAGAGGAGCGTGGCGTCCATGTGACCCTGGTACAGGTCGAAGACGTGATACGTCGGCGTCTTCACCAGCTGACCGTCCTCGTAAAGCAGCATGGCCTGCAAGACGTTCACCGTCTGCGCGAGGTTGGCCATGCGCACCCGTTCGGCGTGCTGGTTGAAGACATTCAGCATGGACGCTGCCACCACGGCGTCGCGAAGCGTGTTCTGCTGCTTCAAGAAGCCCGGCTCCGTGCCCGGCATCGGATCGTGCCACATGCCCCACTCGCCCACGATGAGGGCCGTCTCCTTCTCCGGGTCGTACTGGTCCATGATGTTGGAGTGGCGCGTCAAGAGCTCGTCCATGAAGCGCGTATCCTGCATGGCGGTGTGCCACTCGGCCTCCGTGAAGTCCGTCGCCGAGCCCTTGTCCTCCCACGTGCCCACCACCGTGTAGTGGTGCAGGTCGAGTCCGTCGATCATCCAGCCCGCCTCCTCCATCATCGTGCGGGTCCACTCATAGTTGTCGCCGCTCGGCCCCGCCGCAATCTGGTACGGCTCCGTGCCGCTCATGGGTCGCAGGTACTCCGCAAAGCGCTTGTAGAGGTCGGCGTAATACTGCGGCCGCATCTGGCCGCCGCAGCCCCAGCTCTCGTTTCCAACGCCAAAGTACTTCACGCCCCACGGCTCCTCGCGTCCGTTCTCGGCCCGGAGATCGGCCATCGGGCTCGGACCGGCGTGGTTCAAGTACTTCCACCAGTCGTTCATCTCTTCAACCGTGCCGCTGCCCACGTTGCCCACGATGATCGGTTCGGTGTCCAGGCGATCGATGAGCCCCATAAATTCGTGGGTACCGAAGCTGTTGTCCTCCGTCACACCGCCCCAGATCGTGTTCAACTGGGCCGGACGCTCGTCGCGCGGGCCGATGCCGTCCTGCCAGTGGTAGTAATCGGCAAAACAGCCGCCGGGCCAGCGCACGTTGGGCACGTTGACCTCCTTCAGGGCGTCGATCACCTGCTGGTTGTACTGCCAGTTGCCGTTGTCGTCCTGAATCCAGAATCCACCGTAGATGTCTTCCCCCAGGTGCTCGGCAAAGTGGCCGTAGATGTGACGACTGATAGTGGTTTCGCCCTGATCGGCATTGACGATCATCTCGAGCTCCTGATTCTGGGCGAACGCGCTCGTGCCCACAAACAGGAAGAAAAAAGCGAAGAGAAGGATGCGTCGGATCATCGTGGGAACGTTCATGAGCAGAATTCCTCTTATGACTTTATGTGTTGACGGAATGCTGTGGAATGGGTTTCACATGGTCTCCTCGTCCGCCGTAGCAGACACGGACAATTCGGCGGATGGCTCGCCCCGGAATTCTCGCCCCCGTCGTCGTAACCAGACTCTCCATGAGCAGACACGGCGGCCCCTTTCGTTCAGCTCGGGCAGCCGGTCTCGGTTGACGGCACGACAGACTGTCCGGTGGCGTTCAACGCCTGAAGAACGGTGGATTTGGAAGCATCATAGCCTCAAAGTTCCTACCCCAGGCGGGTATGGAGGAAAGAGCACGATTCTTATCCGCGGCTTCTATGTCAACCGTCTGGGTAATAATCGAAGCTGGTAAACTAACAATCAAACGTTTTATTCTCTCTCATTCATCGAGCGACGCGACCGGCCACCCGTCTCGCCAGGTGATTTCCTTCATCACCAGCTTGGCATTGCCGTCGTCGGTCTTGTCGTAGGCGTGGAAGATGAGGTAATCAGTGCCCTCGAACGTGTAGGCGGCCTGATGGCCGTAGGCGGCCCACCGCTCACTGTCCTCAAGGCCGTGCACTACGAGCGACCCGCCCCCTCGCACCAGCGGCTCCCCCTCCTTGTCCACGTACGGTCCGGTGATGCTCTTCGACCGCCCCACCACCACCTTGTAGGTGCTCTCCACGCCCCGGCAGCACCGATCCCACGAGATAAAGAGGTAATAGTAGTCGCCGTGCTGAAAGATGAACGGGGCCTCCACCGCCCCGCTCTCCGAATCGCGGTTGAGCTCCACGATGTTCTCGGTGTACAGCGAATCGTAGTTCAGCTCTGGATTCGCGGCGTCGCCGGCGTCCCGTTCGTGGAGCTTCCAGTAGCGGTGTCGGGTGGCGAGGGTGTGCCACTCCGCCCCCGTGGCCGTCTCCGTCAGGTTCTCGTTCATCTCCACAATCTTGATCCCCAGCCAATGCGACCCGAACGTGAGCCACGGCGTCCCCTTCTCGTCGAATGCGAGGTTCGGGTCAATCGCATTCCACAGGTCCCGTCCCTGCACCGACCGCACGACAATGCCGTGGTCGGTCCACCCATAGTCCGGACTCTCCGGATCGAGACTTTCGGTGGTCACCACGCCGATGGCCGAGGAGTTGCGACCGAACTGGGAAACAGAGTAGTATACGTAGTGTCGGCCGTCGTGTGTGTAGACGTCCGGCGCCCACATGACGTTGTCGAAGTCCGGCACGACCTTCTCGGTCCAGTCGGGGGCCTCCTCAAAGATCGAGGGCTCCTGTTCCCAGGTCTCCATGTCCGTGGAGGACCAGATCGTGATGCCCTCTCCCGTCCCAAAGAGGTAGTACGTGCCGTCCTCCTCCGCCATCACCGGATCGTGGATGGGCACGTCCGACGTCTGTGCCGAAGCGGCGGGGACTATGGGTCCAATTAGAAGTAGCAAACCCGCAAGCGCACAGATGACGCTAGAGCCCTGAGACATTTGCCTCGTAGCGGAAACATTAATCGAAGAAGAGGGCGGCATAGAACTCAGAGAATGAGAAATTCGTGGTCGGTCGAGAAGATAATCATGAGCGGCCCTCTAGACCGCCCGACGCACCGGTAGGATCGTGAAATATTCCGCCGGACGGGGGAGCGCCACCCGGTGTAGCGCCGTTGGAGTCCAACGGCGCTACGTGGAGCCAGCCCCTCAAAGGGTATCATTCCAGCGTCACGCGCGGCCAGCCGTGCTCGCCCCACTGGATTTCTTCGATCCAGAGCTTGGACTGCCCGTCGTCCGACACGTCGTAGCCGTGAAAGACGAGATAGTCGGTGCCGTCGAACGTGACGGTGGCGCTGTGGCCCACGCCCGCCCACTCGCTGTTCCCGTCCACCACGAGCGAGCCGCCGCCCAGGCGCATAGACTGATCCTCCTTGTCGAGATACGGCCCGGTGATGTCTTTCGAGCGCCCCACCATCACCCGGTAGGTGCTCTCCTCCCCTCGACAGCACAGGCCCCAGGACACGAACAGGTAGTAGTACTCCCCCTTCTTGAAGATGAACGGCGCCTCCACCGCCCCATTCATTCTATCGCCGCCGTCGCGAGGCTCCAGCTTCCAGTAACGATGACGCGCGGCGATCGAGTGCCACACTTCCGGCTCGGCCAGTCCCGTCAGGTCGTCGTTCAGCTGCACGAGCTGGATTCCCTTCCAAAACGAGCCGAACGTAAGCCAGGGCGTGCCCTCGTCGTCGATCGTGAGGTTCGGATCGATGGCATTCCACAGGTCGCGCCCCGGCACCGACTCTACGACCTTTCCGTGATCTGTCCACTCATAATTCGAGGCGTCCGGGTTCAGCGTCTCGTTCGTCGCCACGCCGATGGCCGAGCGGTTCTCCCCGAACGACGAGACGGAGTAGTAGAGGTAGTAGGTGCCCTCGTGCTCCGCAATGTCCGGTGCCCACATGTTATTGTCGAAGTCGGGCACCACGTCCGTCGTCCAGTCCGGCGCGGCGTCGAACACCTGCCCCTCGCGCGTCCAGTCCTCACGGTCGGCCGACGACCACATGGTGATGCCGTCCCCGGTTTCGAACAGGTAGTAGGTGCCGTCCTGCTCGATCATGACGGGGTCGTGCACCGGCACGTCGAGAGACTGGGCCTGGCTCACGACGGGACCCGCGAGCAGTATGCCCACGAACATCAGGACACAGACGGAGGATTCGAGTGCAGAGTTGATCACAGAAGCGAAGGGGGCTGAGATTCAAAAGAAGGAAGGGAGGCCCGTCGGGCTATTGTGTGGACTCGGACGGGGCGCGGGTCTTCCAGTAGACCGTGTAGCGCTGGTGGTGCGTATCGTAGAAGGGGCGAAGCGTCACGTTTTCGTCCAGTCCCACCCCCGTCGTGCGGAAAGTGAGCGGTTGCCCGTCGACGGGCTCGACCCACTCCCTCACGCGCTCGGGATCGGCCTGAAGCGTCGGCACGGACGGGGTGCCCTCCATCGCGTAGGGCTGCTCCTTGTCCCGGAGGCTGTCCGGAATGAACAGGTCGTTCCCCGAAAAGGCCAGATGATCTTTCGCGAAGGCGCCCCCAGACGGAAGTCCCTGGGTTCCCAGATCGCCTGCGAGGACGATGGGGCCATACAGCACCGCCACCCGACTGGAATCATCGGGCATCGGCTCGGTGTGGAGGGACATCGGAAACTCGACCGTTACGGAGTCGCCAGGAGCCCACGTGCGCCGCAGGGTCAAATAGCTGCCGGGTGCGCTCTCCGTCTCCACCGGCTCCCCGTTCACGCGAACCGTGAGGTCGCCCTTTGCCCACGTCGGATGCCGCAGTCGGAGCCCGGCGGTCGTCGGCTCGTCCGTCTCGAACGTTATTGTCGTCGTATTCGCCTTCGGAAAGTCGGTCTCTTGTCGCACCCGAATGCCCTTTTCGCTCCAGGAGAGCGTGGAGGGGATAAAGAGGTTGACGTACAGGTCGTCGCTCGTGTGGTAATAGATGCCCTGCCCGTAGCGCACGTGATTCTCCATGCCGGAGCCGGTGCAGCACCAGAAGGAGGAATCGGGCGACGAGTAGGTTTTGAAGTGGCCGGGCTTCAGGGACACGAAGTAGGTCGGCATTCCTCGCTTCGGGTCTTGCGACGCCAGAATGTGGTTGTAGAGCCCTCGCTCGTAGTAGTCGGCGTAGCGCGGCTCGGGAGAAAGCGAAAACAGGTGCCGCGACAGTTTCAGCATGTTGTAGGTGTTGCAGGTCTCCGCCGTGGTCGTACCCAACCGGTTGGAAAGCGAGTCGCGCGGACCGAAGTGTTCCCCCTCCGTATTCCCACCGATGACGTACGTGTGGTGATTAACCACGCGGTCCCAGAACGCATCGGCAATCGTCCGGAGCGAATCCTCGCCGGTCAACTCGTACTGCCGCGCCGCCCCGATCACCTTCGGAATCTGCGTGTTGGCGTGCAGCCCCTCCAGGTGGGCGGTCTGCGCAGCCAACGGAGACAGCACGTCGTTGTGGTGGAATTTGCGGCTGAGGCGGAGGTACTTCTTCTCCCCCGTAAGGGCGTAGAGGTTGGCGAGCGACTCATTCATGCCGCCGTGCTCGGTGTCGAGCATCTCCTGCCACTGCTTTGGGCTGAGATTGCTCGTCACGTCAATCGCCCAGTCGGCCATTCCCGTCACCACACGGAGGGCCGTCTCGTCGCCAGTGTAAGCGTACGCGTCAATAAGGCCGGCGTACAGCTTGTGGAGGGTGTACCACGGCACCCACACGGTATTCAGGTGAAACGGCTCGCCGTTGACCTCGCCGACCCGGATCTCCTGCCAGAGCTCTTTTTGCCCCGGAATGCCACCGACGTAGCCATTGCCCCACGCGTCCTGCACGCGGGCCAGCTCGTCGACGATGTAGTGAATCCGCTGCTTTACCCGCTGGGCCCGCATCTGCTGGTTGACGTCGTCGCCGCTCCGCTTCGCGTAGTAGAGAGAGAGCGCCGACAGGTAATGCCCGAGCGAGTGCCCGGCAATCTGCATCGACTCCCATCCGCCGTAGCGGGGCGCCTTCGGCTCCAGGCCGGCCAGCTTGTGGAAGTTGTGCAGGAACCGATCCGGCTCCAGCCGGAGGAGATAGTCCACGTCGCGCTGGAGGGCGTCCCGGAACGGGCTATCGAGCAGGTTCACCTGCCCCATCGGAAACGGCGTCGCCTCAAACCGCTCGTCCACCTCCGATTGAATCTCAGGGGGCGCTTCGGGGAGCGGCTGTGCGCGCACCATGCCCTGCCCCCGCAGCCCGACCGCGGCCACAAGAAAAGCGAGCGCACACGCCCGGAGCCACGTCGCGCTCCACTTCATCTGTCGAACACCGTCGTTCACAATACTTCGGATTCTGGCGAAGAATAACCGGCGAGATTCGTAGGAGGACGCATCACGGGCTGATTGGAACGTGGATGCAGAAATGGAGGCGTGAACGCAATCCCCACATACATCTCCCCACACTCTCACACGTCCACCCCTTCATACTGGATTACCGCGCAATCCGCCCCTTCAGCATCGTCACCGAATGCGCCGGGAAGGTGTACGTAAACGAGTCCCCACTTGCCTCCAGGTCGTCCTGCTGCTCCGTCTGAATGGGCTGCTCTTCGAAGCTGTTGCGCGTCTTCACGGTCGGTCCGTTGATCTCGTAGACCTCAAACGGCCCCTCGAAGACGCCGGTCTGCGAGAGGAGGTCGGTCGTGATGGCCTCCTCCTTGTGCCGGTTCACGACGTTGATGATGACCTCGCCGTCGTCCTGGTAGGTGGCCGAGACGTCGAGGTACGGCACGTCGGACTGCTGGGTCCGCTGCTCGCCCAATCCGATAAAGAACTCGTCGGTATCGTACGTCTCACTATTGACGTGCACGTCGAGGGAGGTGCCGTAGGCGTGCTCGGAGTAGAGCTGCAATGGGTAGTAGATCGTCTGCTTGAACATGTCGTCCGGCGTCGTGAACATCGTGCCGATCACGTTCACGAGCTGGGCCAGATTCGCCATTTTCACGATGTCGGCCTGCCGGATGAACCCATTCAAAAAGCCGGCAATGACGAGCGCGTCGGAGAGATTGTACTTCTCTTCGAGGGCCGTCTCGCCCTCCATGTCCGAGCCGGAGCGCGCCCGGTACCACACGTTGTACTCGTCCCATGCGATCTTAATCTCGTCCTCGCGCTCCGCGTCCTGCATCGCAATGTCGATGAGCCCCTCCACCAGCTCGGTCCGCTCCTCCATCACGTGGGGGGTCGACTGGAAGTTGTAGTAATCGTCGTTCGGATTGCCCACGTAAATGTGGAGGGCAATGTAGTCGACCACATCCCGCAGCTCGTTGAGGACAATCCGGTTCCAGTGCATCGGGTTTGCATCGGGACGGAAGTTCGATGCGCCCGCCGCCACGAGGCTAATGTCCGGATCGGTGCGCGTCATCATCTTGGCCGCCTCCCGCGCCTTCTTGCTGTAGTCCTCCGCATTGAGGTGGCCGATCTGCCAGTAGCCGTCCATCTCGTTCCCCAGGCTCCAGTACTTGATATTGTAGGGCTCCTCCCGGCCGTGCTCCTTGCGGAGCTCCGAGTAGTAGGTGTTTCCCGGATAGTTGGTGTACTCGACCCACTGCTGCGCCTCCTCGATGGTACCGGTGCCCAGATTGACGGCGAAGTACGGCTCGCTGTCCACCGCCTCAGCGAAGTCCATGAATTCGTTGGTCCCGAATTCATTGGTCTCCACCCGACTCCAAGCCAGCTCCAGCCGGTTGGGCCGATTCGGGCCCACCCCGTCTTCCCAGTGGTAGTTGGAGACGAAGTTGCCGCCCGGATAGCGCATGAGCGACACGTTCAGGTCCCGCGTGGCCTGGAGAACGTCTTCCCGAAAGCCCTGCTCGTTGGAGAGGGGGGAGTCCGGATCGTAGATGCCGCCGTACACATTGCGGCCGAGATGCTCCACGAAGTTGCCATAGAGAAGCGAGTCGACCTCACCGATCGTACGGTCGACGTCGATTTTGATCTGAGCGTTCTGAGTTTGGGCCACTGACGCAACAGGCCCCACGAGTGTAACGACGAGCAACCAAGCAGCAAGGCGGGAGAGGGCTCGATACGTCATGAAAAAACAGAAGCTTTGTCTATTGAGTAATGACCGGGGAACACCCGGCAAGCGTATCCCCATGGCCGTTCCGCTCCCAGGGCGGCGAGCACCGCCGCCCCGTTCCGGAACGGTCACGACACACTGTTAGCGTCAGGTTCCTCCCGTATATCCCGGATTTTGTTCGGCGGCCGGGTTGGTGTCCAGTTCATTCTGCGGAATGGGCAGATACTCCCGCCCATCCACGTAGCCCTCGAAGCCGGGATCATTCTCAATCAGCTGCTGCATCTTCTCCTCATCGTCGAACCAGCCCCAGCGGCGAATATCGTCGAAGCGTTTGCCTTCTCCTGCGAGCTCCACCATGCGCTCATGAGCAATGCGGTCCCGCATCTGCTCTTGCGACAGGCTTGCGAACTCACTTTCTCGATCCGGCAAGTTGGCACGGTCCCGAACCATCTGGATGTACTGCGCCGCCGTGGCCTGATCGCCGAGCTCGTTCCGCGTCTCCGCGTACATCAGGAGGACGTCCGCGTAGCGCATGGCCCGAATGTTGAGCCCGTTGCCGGTCGTGCCCTCGCTGGTGCCCGGAAGGTCCGTCTCATACTTCCGCCAGAAGATCCGGTCTGAGTTCTCCCCATACACCTCCTGAAAGTCGTCTCCGTAGACCGTTTCGCCGGGGTGATTATAGAACATGGTGGCGTCAAGCCGCGGATCGTCCTCCCCGCTGACCGACTGTTCCTGCTGGAACTCCTGAAAGAGCCCGCTTGAGGGCTCCACATCCGCCCAGCCGTAGCCTTCCGGCGCAAATGTGATGGAACGGGTCTGCCGCTCGCCCCAGTCGGGCGCCGGCACGCCCCCCCATCCCACGACATTGCCGCCCACCTCGGTGGTAAACTGAATTTCCCAGATCGACTCCGCATTGTTCTCGTGCTGAAGGTCGCCGTTCCAGCGGGGATTGTCGACGAGCTGGTACAGGCCGGAGTCGATGATTTTCTTGAACTCGGTGTCGGCTTGCTGCCAGTTTTCATTAAAGAGGTGGGCCTTTCCAAGATATGCGGTGGCCGCCCCCCAGGTCGCTCGTCCCACATCGGTCTCATAGGACTCCGGCAGCGCCTCCTGCGCATCCTCCAAATCCCGAATGATTTGTGCCCACACACTGTCCGGGTCCGCCTGCGGTCGCTCCACGTTGTTCGGATCACTCACCTCCTCGGTAATGAGAGGCACATTGCGATAGAGCTTCACGAGCTTAAAGTAGTAGTGCGACCGGAGGAATTTGGCCTCGCCGATGATCCGACTCTTCAGATCCTCGTCCATGTCGATGTCCGGCACTCGCGAAATCACCTGATTCGAGTAAAACACCCCCTGGTAGCCATGATTCCAGGGAAGGGCAACCACGAACCCGTCCTCAGCCGGCAATGAAAAATTGTCGGCGTTGATGTACGGTGGAAACGGACTCGGGGCCACAGCCTCGTCGCTCCGGATGTCCTGCGCGGCGTGAAGCATGCGGTTGTACATGCCGTCGTAGGTGAGCGGCTCGTAGGCCGCGTTTACCCCTTGCAGGGCCTGGTCCCCATTGCTCCAGAAGGTTTCTGAAGTTTGCTGGTTGGGGTTTTCAATGTCGAGCAGGTTGTCGCTGCACGACGTAAGAAGGAAGGCAAGAGCAAAAGTGAAACCAACTATGCGAAGCGTTCTCATCGTACTGAGGTATTTGGAGAGCGAAACGGGACAGCGGGGTAGGCGGCGTCTCAGCGACATCATTAAAACGTCACCTCCACGCCCGTGGTGAAGCGCCTCGGGTGCGGCCACGCTGCGTCCGCATAGCCCCGACTCAGGAGCCCATCGTTGGCGATGTTATTGTTGCCTGCGTCCCCGGAGTTCGTCCCCAGCTCCGGATCCAGCCCGCTGTAGCCGGTGAGGGTGTACAGGTTCTCGCCGGACACGTACACCCGGAGATTGTTCATCCCAATGCGGCCGGTCAGGCTCTCCGGCAGCGTGTAGCCGATGGACAAGTTCTTCA
>JAHENZ010000127.1 GCA_018609755.1 Salinivenus sp.
CATATCTTATCTAGACCCGATCCATGTTACATCACGGAAGCGGTCGGCATAATACAAAATGAGATTTTGCGTAACCACTTTATTTCCAAAACGATATCCGAAACGAGCCGAGCAATATGCCGATCGGTTCTGCATATCCCCGAATATGACACGTTATATGGATCGGTTGCTACGTGTCTGAATCATAAGACATCCCGTCCGGCCGATCAACCACGACACTCCTCGCTAAATCTGTCGCTTCTCCAGCCGTCGTTCTCCCGTGCCCCCTCGCTCTCGCCAATCCCCCGAGTCCGACGCCTCCGATCTTCTCAGTCAGGTGCAGGCCGCCTGTCGTCGCAAAGGCTATAGCTACCGCACCGAGCAAACCTATTCCCGCTGGATCGTCCGCTATGTAAAGCACAACGGCACCCAACACCCACAGGAGATGGGAAAGGAGGAGGTCCGTAGCTACCTGTCCTACCTCGCCACCGACCGAAACGTGGCCGCCTCCACCCAGAACCAGGCGCTGAACGCGCTTCTGTTTCTGTACCGAGATGTGCTCGGACGGGAATGGGACGAAATTTCCGACTTCGAACGCGCGAAAGAGCCTGAGCGCCTTCCTGTCGTCCTGACCGAAACGGAGGTCAGGGCCCTGCTGGAGGAAATGGAAGGGACGAATGGACTGGTCGCGCATCTGTTATATGGAGCCGGACTCCGGCTGTCAGAGGCCCTTCGTCTACGGGTCAAAGACCTCGATTTCGAGTACGAGCAAATTACAGTGCGCCAAGGCAAAGGCAAGAAGGACCGTCGGACGATCCTCCCCGAACCGCTTACAGACGCGCTTCGGCGCCAGCTTCAAAAGAGCAACGCCATCTGGAGGGAAGATCGAGAGGCCGGCCACGGCGAAGTGTCGATGCCGAAGGCACTGGATCAAAAATACCCAACGGCGGCAAAAGAATGGGGATGGCAATACGTGTTTCCCTCCGCCAAGCGATCGACGGATCCCAG
The DNA here is from genome assembly GCA_018609755.1 of Salinivenus sp. Classification (GTDB taxonomy): domain Bacteria; phylum Bacteroidota; class Rhodothermia; order Rhodothermales; family Salinibacteraceae; genus Salinibacter. The sequence goes on from JAHENZ010000127.1 coordinate 988, forward strand.
AGATGGACAGGAAAAGCGGCACCACCGCTCTCCGTCCGCGGTGCAGAAAGCCGTGAAGCGCGCCGTGCGGGCAGCCGGCATCACCAAATCCGCCAGTTGCCACACGCTCAGGCACTCCTTTGCAACCCACCTCTTGAAGCAGGGCACCGACATCCGAACCGTGCAGGAGCTTTTGGGCCACCAGGACCTGCGAACGACACAGGTCTACACGCACGTTCTTCAGGACGGAAAGGCCGGAACCCAAAGCCCGCTGGCCCTCATCGGATGAGGAAACGAACGCCAACGGCGGCCGGCATCAGCGCGCACTCTGAAAATACGTCCCCATTGACATGCTGACGGGTCTGCCTCAGGGCGAGTTCTCGCTCTCCACCCATTGCACGGCGTGCTTCATGAGCTCGTTGCCCGAGTCGAGATTCAGCTTGTCCTTGATCCGGGCGCGGTACGACTCCACCGTCTTGACCGACAGGTGAAGCCGCTCGGCAATCTCGCGGGTGGAGGACCCCTTGCCCGTGAGCTCAAACACCTCCAGCTCGCGGTCGCTGAGCACCTCCAGGGGCGACTGCATGATGCGCTCTCGCCCCCCCTCGGCCATGCTCTGCAGCAAACGTTCGTTGATCTCCTCGCTCACGAAAATCCGGTCGTTCAGCACCTTGCGGATCGCCTTTACGATCACGTCGCCGGCCTCCTGCTTCATGAGGTAGCCCTTGGCACCCGCCCGGATGCAGCGCTCGGCGTAGAGGGTCTCGTCGTGGCGCGAGACGACGAGAATCCGCACGTCCGGCACGCGCGACTGCAGGTGCTTGATGAGCTCCATCCCGCTCATGCCGGGCAGCGAAATGTCGACAATCGCGAGGTCGGGCGCCAGCTCTTCAATCTCTTCCAGCGCCTCCTCGGCACTACTCATCTGTCCCACGACGTGGAGGTCAACTTCATTTTCGATGGTGCGAACCAGCCCCTTGCGCATCAGGGGATGGTCGTCAATCAGGACGAGATCGGCCATGGGGTCCGGGGGTCTTGTGAAAGAGAGGTCTGCGCGTCGTCCGCGAACGGGAACAGGCAGTGTGGAGTGAATAATACGACGGTCCGCCCTACAATGATGTGGGGACGGGCCTGACAGGGGTGTGGGGCGGTTCCGCGAATGCACCCTACAGCACCGGTTCTTCGTCTGCGGAGACCTCAGCCGACACCTCCCCCCCGGCCGTCGTGCGAGGCAGGGTACAGGTGACCACGGTGCCCTCCCCGAGCGCACTGCTGAGGTCGAGCGTCCCCCCGATGATGCGCGCCCGGTAATTCATAATGCGGACGCCCATGCCCGCGTCGGTCACGTCCTCCTCCTCAAAGCCGGAGCCGTCGTCGCGCACCTGGAGGCGGATCTGCTCCTCTCCCGCCGCCAGCACAATTTTGATCTGGTCGGCCTCGCCGTGGCGTACGGCATTGTTTACGGCTTCCTGCGCAATGCGGTAGAGATGGGTGGCGATCGTGTTGTCGTGCACGAGGGCAGTCCCAACCTCCTGAAAGGTGCCCTCGACGTTGAAGAGTCGCTCGGCGTTATTGGTGAGTCGCCGCAGGGCCTCGGGCAGTCCATTGGCCTCTACGTCCACCGGAATGAGGCCGTGCGAGAGATCACGGGCGTACTGGTCGGCCTCCTTCACGTGCTCGGTAATCTCGGCCATGTCCTCGGCCCGCTCGTGGCCTTCCGCCTCCAGATGCCGCGTCACGTCCTGGCTCAAAAGCCCAATCCCCGTGAGCATCTGCCCAAGACCGTCGTGCAAATCCTGCCCGATGCGGCGCCGTTCCTGCTCGCTCACGTTCAGGATCTCCTTCTCCAGCCGCCGCCGCTCACTGATGTCGCGCACGATGCCGGTGAAGATCGTACGGTCGCCCAGTTCCACCTCGCTCACGGCCAGATCCATCGGAAAGGTCGACCCGTCCTTGCGCTTGCCCGTCACCTCGCGCCCAATGCCGATGATCTTCCGACGGCCCGTCTCGTGGTAGCTGCGAAGGTACTCGTCGTGCTCCTCCCGATAGGGCGATGGCATGAGCACCTTCACGTTCTCCCCAATCACCTCCTCGGCGTCGTACCCGAAAATCTCCTCGGCAGCCTGATTGAACGACTCGATCACCCCGTTCCGGTCGATCGTGATAATGCCGTCGACCGTGGTCTCTAGAATCGCCTGAGCTCGAGCCTCGCTCTCTTCCAGGGCCTTCTTCGTGCGCTTGAGCTCGGTAATGTCGAGGGTCGTGCCGACGAGGCGCGTGCCCTCGCCCCGCACCTCCGCCTGCGTGAGCATCCAGCGCTCGTCCCCGTCCGCCGCCAGAAGGCGGTGCTCCAATCGAAACGACGACTCGCCGTTGCGCACCCGATCGAACGCCGTCTCGAAGCGGCTGCGGTCCTCGGCGGGCAAAAACTCGAGCACGCGCTCGAAGCTGGGGGTAAACGCGTCCGGGTCGACGCCGAAGAGCCGGTACATCTGGTCGGACCAGACGAGGGTCCCGGTGTCCAGGTCGTACTCCCAGCTGCCGAGGCTCGCAATCTCTTGCGCCCGGCTCAGACGCTCGGCAGTCGTCTGGAGGGCCTCTTCCGTCTGCCGCCGCTCCGCAAACTGCCCAATCTGGTTGCCAATCACAGAGAACATCTGCAGCAGGCCCTCGTCGGGCTCGCGGATGTCGCGGCTGAAGAACACCATGACGCCGAGCACGGACTCGTCGAGGCGGATGGGAAAGGCAAAGCCGGCGCGCACGTCCGCCTTCTCGGCGGCCTCCGATCGCACGAAAAGTTCCTCTTCCCGTACGTCCGGAAGCCACTGAGGACGCTGCTCTTCCCACACGACCCCGGGCAGGCCCTCGCCGGGGACAAAGGTGGTCTCTCGGGTCGCCTCCTCGAAGGTTGGAAGAGGCCGGTTCGAGAACTGCCACGTCTCAGTATTTTCCAGCCGCGTGCCGTCGGCGGAGGGCAGCCAGAGCTCGCCGCGCTCCCAGTCCAGCTGCTCACAGATGGTCTGGAGAAGCCGAGGAGCAGCGTCGGCGAGCGAATCCGACTCCGTAAGCACGTTCGCCGTCCGGTACTGGGTAGTCAGCCGTCGCTCGTCGCGCTTTCGCTCCGTAATGTCGTGAACGATGCCGGTAAGCCGCGGCTGTGTCCCCGAAACCACCTCGCTCAGAGAAAGCTCGATCGGGAAGGTGCGTCCGTCGCGGTGCTGGGCCGTCAGCTCCTGGGTCGCCCCAATCACGGGCGCGTAGCCGGTCTCGCGGTAGGTGCGAAGGGCCTCGGCCATCTCCTCGCGGTGGGCAGGTGCAAGAAGCATTGGCAAAGGCTCCCCGATGGCCTCCGCCGCCTCGTACCCAAAGAGGTCCTCTGCGGCGGGATTGAACGTGAGAATCATCCCCTCGGAATCGACTGTCAGGATGCCGTCGAGGGTCGTATCGAGCACGGCCTGGGCACGGGCCTCACTCTCTCGTCGGGTGCGCAGGACGTGCTTGTAGCCGAGCACGACCGCCACGGCCATCCACAGCCCCAGCAGCACGATGCCGTGATTGGCAAGGGCCTCGACCGGCTCGCCCCATCCCCAATGCACCATGCCGCCCGCCCCCACCAGAAGGGTCGTAAATGCCCCGAATACGAGCGTGGGACGACGCCCAGAGACAAAGAGGGTCATCAGTACAATGGCGACCTGCAGCAGCTCCACCGTGAGTCCGGCAGGCAGCATCCAGTCCAGCACGAAGAAGGCCAGGGCGAGCGTGCCGAGCAGGCCGTACAGGAGAAACCGACGGGAAGAATCGAGCATGGTACAGGACGCGAACCGGTCGACTGCAGAGTGTCGAGACGCATCGTCTCCCGAGCGCAATCGGCGAGATGCGGGCCCCCAAGCGTCCCGCTGAAGGAACTCAGATGCACGTTGGGGACGTGTGGCTGGTGGGAACTTGCCCCACACGGAGGCCGCCGATCATCCTACAATGAGCAGGGACGCGAACGGGCATATGGCAGACGTATTTCTGCTTTTCTTACACAGACAGTTGTTTCCAGGGTTGCCCGCATTTCAAGATTCACAGCGAACGCTCAGGTGAATACCGGGCACGCTGTATTCCTCCGCTCCTGTAGAGGACGTCCCCATGCCCTCGTTCAACACCTTATTGTGTCTCGTATCGGAGGCCCCCTTCGCCCCTCTGCGGCAGGCGGTGCCGCTGGCCCGCGCCTTCGACGCCACACTGCACGTTCTGCCGACGGGCCCAGCGTCCACTAACACCATCGAGCAGGCACTGCAAACGGCAATGGGGAACCCGGCCGACGACAATCCCAAAACGTGCCTCGCACCACCTACAGAAGAGCCGCTGATTAAGCACGTGCAAGAGTACGTTTCGGCGAACCGGGGGACGCTCGTCATTACCGACACGCCGTCGGACCGCGGCCCCGTACCGCCGCTCGCGGCCTCGACGACGAAGGCCCTCGTCAACTCGCTTGAGTGCTCCCTCTTCGTAGTGGGCCACAATGCCGATCCCGCCTCTATTCGTCGACTGCTCATTCCTACGAACCTCTCGGCGAACGCCCCGACGGTCTTCAACTGTGCCGCGGAACTGGCCTCGGTCTACGACGCCGCTGTCGATCTACTTCACGTCATTGAGACCGTGCCGTACGTGGCCCTCACGCCCGTCGACCGACTCTCGCTCAGTACCACGTCCGTTCCGGAGCATCGGGCCCGCCGTCGGCTCTCCACTCTTCTCGACAAAAGCACGCTGAGCACTTCG
>JAHENZ010000128.1 GCA_018609755.1 Salinivenus sp.
CACGTGAAGCGCGTCGTCCAGCGTGGGCACGTCCTGCACGATGGCGCGCATGAGGCCGCCCTCCACGTCGTCCTTCATCACGTACTCGCGGTCCAGAAGGGAGAGCTTTTCCAGCAGCGGGTGGAAGACCTCCTCGTAGAAGTAGGGATCCGCATTCTCGCTGGGGAGGTAAAGGAAGAGCCGCTCGTTCTTGTAGACGACCTTCGGCATGCGCAGCTGCTCGCCGAGGAGGCGGAGCCGGGCGCCCGTGAGCAGGTTCTCGACCGGCTCGGGCACAGTGCCGAAGCGGTCCTCCAGCTCCTCCAGCAGATCCACGAGCGTCGTCTCGTCCGGCGCGTCGCTGATGCGGCGGTAGAGGTTGAGGCGCTCGGTGTTGTCGCGCACGTAGGCGTCTGGAATGTAGGCGTCCTCCTCTACGTCCACCGACGTCTCCGGTCCGGGCGGAACGGCCTCGCCGTCGAACACCTCCTCGAACTCCTCCTCGCGCAGCTCCTTCATGGCCTGGTCGAGGATCTTGTGGTACATTTCGTAGCCCACGTCCTCCACGAAGCCGCTCTGCTCCGCGCCCAGGAGCGACCCGGCGCCGCGGATGTCGAGGTCGCGCATCGCGATGTCGAACCCACTGCCGAGGTCCGAGAACTGCTCCACGGCCTTCAGCCGCTCGCGGGCGTCGTCCGTGAGGCTGTGGATCGACGGCACCAGGAGGTAGCAGAACGCCTTCCGCTGCGAGCGCCCCACGCGGCCCCGCAGCTGGTGCAGCTCCGAGAGCCCGAAGTGCGAGCCCGCGTGGTTGATGATCATCGTGTTGGCGTTCGAAATGTCGAGCCCGTTCTCGATGATGGAAGTGGAGACGAGCACGTCGAGCTTTTCGGTCAGGAAGTCGACCATAACGTCCTCCAGCTTGCTCGCGCTCATCTGCCCGTGGCCCACGCCCACCCGCACGTTCGGCACCATGGCGCGCACCATCTCCGCCACTTCGTTGATCGTCTTCACCCGGTTGTGGATGAAGAAGACCTGCCCGCCGCGGCTCGTCTCGTAGACGATGGCGTCGCGGATCAGGTCTTGGTCGAAGGTGTGGATTTCGGTGTTAATGGGCTGCCGGTTTGGCGGCGGTGTTTGGATGAGGGAGAGGTCCCGCGCCCCGAGCAGCGAGAACTGGAGCGTCCGCGGGATGGGCGTGGCCGTGAGCGTGAGCGTGTCGATGTCCTCCCGCATCTTGCGGAGCTTCTCCTTCGTCTTGACGCCGAAGCGCTGCTCCTCGTCGATGATGAGGAGGCCGAGGTCGTTGAACTCGATGTCGTCGGAGGTGATGCGGTGCGTGCCGATGAGAATGTCGACCTGCCCCTTTTCCAGCTTCTCCAGCACCTCCGTCTGCTCCGCCTGCGTGCGGAAGCGGGAGAGCACCTCCACGTTCACCGGGAAGCGCTTGAGGCGTTTGCTGAACGTCTCGTGGTGCTGCTGGGCGAGGATGGTGGTGGGCACGAGAATAGCGACCTGCTTGCCGTCCTGCACGGCCTTGAACGCGGCGCGCACGGCCACCTCGGTCTTGCCGAAGCCCACGTCGCCGCACACGAGCCGGTCCATCGGCACCGGCTCCTCCATGTCGCGTTTCACGGCCTCAGCGGCCTCGGCCTGATCGGGCGTGTCCTCGAACTCAAAGCTCGCCTCCATCTCGCGCTGCCACGTGGTGTCGCTGGAGAAGGCGTAGCCGTCCGACGCCTTCCGCTTCGCGTAGAGCTTGATGAGGTCGCGCGCAATGTCCTTGACCTCGTTCTTCGTCCGCTCCTTGGTCTTCTCCCACTGCCCGGAGCCGAGCTTCGTAAGGGTGGGTTTGTGGCCCTCCTTGCCGGTGTACTTGTTGAGCTTGTGGAGGGCGTTGACGTTGACGTAGAGGATGTCATTGTCGGCAAAGTTGAGGCGCACGGCCTCCTGCTGCTTGTCGCGCACCGTGATCTGCTTGAGGCCGTCGAACTTGCCGATGCCGTGATCGACGTGCACCACGAAGTCCCCGGGCGTGAGATTCTTGATGTCCCGGAGGTTCATGCCCCCGCTGTACTTGTCGCGCTTCTTGGTGGAGGGGCGGTGGTAGCGGTTAAAGATCTGGTGGTCGGTGTAGACCGCGAGGCTCGCCGCGGGCCACTCGAAGCCCTCGTGCAGCGACTCCACCACGAGCCGCGCCCAGCCGTGGTCGATCTCCGACTCCAGCAGGTCGCGGAGGCGGGAGCTCTGCCCGTGGCTGTCGCAGAGGATGAACGTGTCGAGGTCCTCGTCGCCATTTTTCTGGAGCCGGTCCCGCACCAGATCCATGTCGCTATTGAACGACGGCTGGGGGTCGGCCTCCAGATCGAGGGTGTCCTTTGGATGGCCGTTCGTGCGGGTGCTGTCGGCGAAGGTGCCGAAGAGCATGCGCGGATGGCGATCCAGCGCCTCGGCCACGCGTGTGCCGTCGAGATAGCGCTCGTCCGGCGGCGTCAGGGCGTCGGGCGATGCCTCCGCATCGTCGTCCTCCGCCAACTCGTCCTGCCGTTCCTCATAGGCGTCCACCGCGTCCTCGTACTGCGCCTGCGCGCCCTCGCGGATCTGCGTCTCGTCGACCGTCGCGAGGATAACGTCTTCCGGCAGGTACTCGAAGAGGGGGATCGATCCTCGCGCCGCGTCTTCCCGCTCCAGGTTGGGCACGAGGCGGGCGGTGGTGAGGCGGCTGATCGAGCGCTGCGATTGCGGGTCGAACTCGCGCAGGCCGTCGATTTCGTCGCCAAAGAAGTCGACCCGCACCGGGTAGGAGCCGGCATAGGGGAAGACGTCGAGGATGCCGCCGCGCCGCGCCAGTTGGCCGGGTTCGTCTACGAACTCGACCACGGAGAAGCCCTGGTCTACGAGCCGCTCCACGAGATCGTCCATCGAGATTTCCTCCCCCTTCTCGACGGTGAGGGTTTCGCTCTGCACGGCCTCGGGCGGCGGCACGAGCTCCCCCACCGCCTGTACGCTCGTGACCAGCAGGCCGTCGAATCCGCCCGCCAGTCGCTGCAGGGCATCGGCCCGCTCGATGAGGGGCGTCGAGTCGGACATTTGCCCTGGGTCGTACGGCTTCTTTTGCGTGGCGGGAACGCGGAGAATGTCGTCGTCCGGATCCGCGACGAGCTGCTCCAGGTCGCTTTGGAGGTAGGCGGCCGCGTCCTCGTCGGGCACCAGGCAGCAGAGCGGCGCGCCGGGCGTCTCGTGAATGTGGGAGAGGAGGAAGGACGGGATGGAGCCGGCGGCGCCCGTCACGTGCAACACCGGAGAATCGTCACTTTCGGCGGCGTCGCTCGCCCAGGCGCGCAGGCGACTCACGGCCGCGGTCGTCTCGATGCGGTTGGCAATGGAGGAAAGAGACACAGGCGGTTGTGAGGTACTGATGCGTGAGAACGTTCGTCCCCGAGCGCAATCGTTGCTCGGGATACTTCTATCTTTCGTCTAGCGTGTGGGCGTGGGGGAGAGGGAGCGTGGGAGAATGGGCGCAGCATAGAAACAGCGTGGCTCCTGCGCTTCTGCTCCCGCTCTCCCACGCACCCATTCCCAAGTTCCCCGATTCCAAACACCGAAAGGCCGACGCTACCGATGGCGGTCGGTAGACGGCGGCTCTAGACGGTGTCGGTCCGGCGGGGTGACTGTTTCACGAATCACTCTCCCTACGAAGCCTTGGAAACGGAAGATTCGCTGTACACTCACTCTTCGTGGCCGAGCGGGAAGAGTCGCAGATGTTTCACGTGAAACGCGGGGGTTCTCAAGGAGGGGAGGGCATCCTGAGGAGGTGCGGGCTCGGTGCGGGTATTGGAAACCGGAGTCCGCGTACGTGACGATGGTATGATCCGGAGACGATCTCCCCCGGTGCCAACGATCCCCTTCGAGAAGTGAAGGAGGGCGCTCCCGATTGGGGGCGGCCAATTGTTTCACGTGGAACGTGCTTTTCGAGGGGGCGAAAGGTGAGGGCGAGGGGCGAGTCTTGTTTCACGTGAAACACTGTGCCGTCCAGTAGAGCGGCGGCGAAGGGGGCTGCTGGATGTTTCACGTGAAACGCAGGGCGTCATCAATAGTGGAGAGTGGGCTTCTGGGGCGAATCCCAAGAGAGGGGGAAGCGTATGCTGAAATGGTTTGGATGAATCCAAAGAAGGTCTCCAAAATGGCTCAACCCCCTTCGGCACCGCCAGCGACACGGGCAGACGTGCTCGCGATGCTTGCTCGACGCTTCCGAAAGCACTACGGCGATCGGCTCGTGGGCCTGTATGCCACCCATGAAGATCCGTACGAGCCAGAGCAGGGAGATGAAGAGGGTACGCACGTCGTCGTCGTGTTGGAGGGGCCGTACGAACACTGGAAAGAAACGGACCCTGTGACGGATATCACACACGATGTTCTGGACGAAACGGACTGGGTGGCGCCTATCACGTCTCACCACGTTGCTGAAGACTCAGCAATCGCGAAACGAATGAGGAAGAAAGGGGTGCGTTTTGACTGAAGTTCGCCAACGACTACAACGTGCTCACTCGTTCGAGGTCACACTGGCGGTGAGGCATCGGCATTGCGCTTTAGGGAAGGGTCACTCATGGAAGAAACGCGGAACGCCGCCCCCCGCAAAAGTGGAGGCGGCGTCCGTTAATCTCAGCGATGCACCTTGAGAACGCTTCTACAGGGGTGGCAGAATCTCGCCCGCCGCCGATGCCGATGTTTCACGTGGAACAGTGGGCGTGCATCGGCACAATAGGCCGCACGGCACCGGGGCGACGGACCGCCGTGTGCACCGAGGCACGACGTTCCCAGCGGGAAGTATCCGATTACTTCACCAGCGTAAGGCTCTGGGTCTTCGCAAACCGTTCGCCCTGAATGCGGAGAAGGTACATTCCGCTCGTCAGGTTCCGGCCGTTGATTTGCACCTGTTCCATGCGGCCCGCGGAGGCCGGACCGGAAAAGAGGATGCGCACCTGCTGGCCGAGGGCGTTGTAGAGCGTGACCCGGACGTGTTGCTCCCGTTCTACGCCAAATCGAACGACGGACTGCGTGGTGAACGGGTTGGGGGAAGGCGCGGTAAGCACGTGCTTCCCCGATAGGC
>JAHENZ010000129.1 GCA_018609755.1 Salinivenus sp.
CACGTGACCCTGAATCACGCGCGTCTACCAATTCCGCCACTCGGGCATCAAGTTGTCGGTATCCTCCTACGCCCAACGTCCGTGGGGTTGTTTCTTGAAATTACCACGCACGAGGGTTGGTCTCCGGTCGGATCCACCCGGCTGCTGGTGGCGCAGTGGACCGACCAAAACCCCAATCCTGAGATCCAGAGCCACGGGGCTGGTCCACGGAGGAGACCGAGGAGGCTTCAATGAGATAGGTCCGATGAGGGAGAGTGTCGTCTGAGGGGGAACGCGCGATCCGATCTGGTTGGGTAATTTCTAAACTACAAGAGTGAATTCAAAGGCGTCTTGGCTGGTAGAAAGTAAACGTAATTCGTGACGACTCCCTGTAGATCCGAGGAGGCAGCCCCGTATTTTGTTAAACTAGGGATACACACGTTATATTTTTATATTAAGTAAAGATGGAGTTCGTGGAGTTTAGGCTGGAAAGAGGGGGAGGAAGAGGACCGTCTGCTGTAAAGGGGAGCAGGGGAGAGAGGCGGAGCGAGGAATTGGCGGTTCTGGCACGCAATTCCCTTCACGTACGGATACGCTCCATCCCGTTTGAGTCCAGGCCTACTCTGGTCTGGGAGGAGTCGTTATCAACGGTCGTACCGTGGTCCAGGTGCTGGACGAGGCGATCCCCCCACCCTACCGATACAGTTTCATGAATGATCTTCTTCGAGCCCCCCTCGGCCTCTTGATCGGATTCGTCGTACTCGTGGGAGGACTGGGCTGCGACTCCCCGAAACAGCCTCAGAGCGAATCGCCCCCTGCCGTGTTCACGACCGCCGAGCAGGTTCAAGAAGCGACGACCCAAGAAGAGATGCATGGGCATCCGGTCCGGGTCGATGGCGTCGTGACGTATGTGGATCCGAAATGGGGCGTTCTGTTTCTCCGCGATGAGACCGGGGGGCTGTTTGTAGCAACAGAGGGGCAGGAAATGCGTCAGCACGTACAGAGCGGGTCGCTGGAGCGAGGGAAACGTGTAGAGATCGAAGGGGAGGTTGGGCCTCGCTCCGTGGGAGTGGAGAACCTCCAGATGTGGTTTTTGGATGAGGCAGAGATGCCCGCTACGAAGTCGGTGTCAGTTGGGAAAGTGGAGGGGCAAACGGAGGTCGCCGAGCGAGTCGACATGGTAGGGACGGTTCGAGAGGCTCAGTGGAGAGGCGACCGCGTGGCCCTCCGGCTTTCAAATGGAGTCGATCAGGTACGGGTAGACGTTCGTACCATCATGACCATCGAAGAGGTCGAGGCTCTCGTGGGGGCTCGGATTCGCGTCGAGGGGGTTCGAGCGCTTCCCCGCACCACCAATTTTGAGGTGTTCGTTTCCAGCTGGGACGATGTGGAGGTCGAGAAACCGGCGTCAGAGGTCGTTCATCGGCAGATTGGGACCCTTCTGTCCACCGCTGGGGAGCTGAAGGCGGGGACGCCGTTTCGGGTCGAAGGGCGTGTTGCGAAAAAGCGCGCCGGTACGGTTCTCGAAATTCAAGACTCGACGGGGACGATTCAGGTGCAGCCGTCCGTTTTTCCGTCCGTGGAGACGGGAGAGGAGGTGAAGGTTATGGGCTTTGTGTCGACGGCCGCGGGCGAATTGCATCTTCGGGATGCGGTGGTTCACTCCACTGATGAGACCACGGAGGATCCGTCGGAGGGGACAACCCACCCCACCCTCAGCGACGTGATCAGCGTCCGTAATCTTTCAAGTGCAGAAGCAGGTCGCAAATATCCGGTTCGAGTCACGGCGACGGTAACGTTCGTTGACTCGTACTGGGGACTCTTGTTCGTACAGGACGAGACGGCGGGCATTTTCGTTCGAGTCAATAGCATCGATCCGAAGCGGGTAAGCGTGGGGGATCGAGTGGAAGTTCGCGGCGTCAGTGGTCCGGGGGATTATTCGCCGGTGATCAACGAGCCCTCCGTGACGGTGGTTGGGGAGGGGAGGATGCCCTCGGATCCGGACGTGTCACTCCGAAGCTTCTTTTCGGGCAGGGCCGATGCACAGTGGGTCGGTATCGACGGCACAGTGCAGGGCGTTCGGGCGGATAATTCTGGGCACGAGGTTCTGACGGTGAGTACGGGGGTGGAGACGTTTAACGTTCGGATTCCTTCGCACCTGGCGCAGAATCGTCCCGATCGGCTCATTGGGGCACGAGTGCGAATCCACGGGGTCGTGTCCGCCCTGTTCAATAATCGCCGTCAGCTCACGGGGGTGCGCATGTTCGTTCCCGGATGGGAACGAGTCACGATCAAAGAGCAGGGGCCGGCGGATCTGTTCTCAATTCAGGAGCGGCCCATTGCCTTCCTCATGCACTATTCAGTGGGAGATGAGAGGGACCGCCTCGTGAAGGTAGAAGGCATCGTCACGCACCAGGCCCATAATGGGGACGTGTATCTGCAAGATGAGAGCGGAGCACTTCGAGTCAAGACGACGAGGGAGAAGAAGGTTCGCCCGGGAGAGACGGTTGAGGTCGTGGGGTTTGAAGCGGCGGGAGGCTACAATCCCATCATCGAAAACGCTCAGTTCCGAAGACGCAATCGGACGGCGTCGCTCTCTCCGATTTCGATGTCCGAAAATGATGTGCTGAGCCAGCGGTATGCCGACCGGTTGGTACGAGTGAAAGCACAATTGTTGAATCAGATGACCATCGCAGACCGACAGGTTCTGACACTACAGTCCGGGGATCACGTCTTCAATGCATACCTCGATCAGCCGACGCTTCCGGACCGTTTGTCGCAGATCGAAACGGGAAGTACGCTGCAACTGACGGGAATTTACACCCTTCGGACGGAGGGCGAGGAAGGGGGGTTGTCGCCTCGCGCGTTTGAGCTTCAGGTGCGGACGCCTGGCGACGTGAGGGTCCTGGAGCCGGCGCCGTGGTGGGAATGGAAGCACACGGTGGGCTTGCTTGGAGTCTTGCTGGTCCTGATTCTGGGGGCTGGCATCTGGGGCATTTTGCTGCGGCGACAGGTGCGCGAGCAGACGGACCTGATTCGCAAGAAGCTTCAGATGGAAAAGGAGCTCAAGAAAAAGGCCAAGGCGGCCAGCCACGCAAAGAGCGAGTTCTTGGCGAACATGAGCCACGAGATTCGC
>JAHENZ010000130.1 GCA_018609755.1 Salinivenus sp.
AAAAAAACGGGACTGACGTGCAGCGGTACGGATCGTGTCACCATACGCGATCCAAGCTACAGCCAGTCCCGTCATGCTTCCGTACGTATCTCGACTAACACGCGTTCTTTCTGATCGGCTCGGATGGCATCGAGCGCGCCTGAAGCTGATGTCCCGTTTGACCCGAGCGCTTCTGACGGTTACAACGACCAATCTCGCTGATCTTGCCCTTGTGATGAAGCCACAGGTGAAGACCCGTTCGACGTATCGGCGTATCCAGCGGTTTTTCGCTGGGTTCGCGTTCGATTACGTCCAGTTCGGCCAGTTTTTGCTGCGACTCGTGCCGGCGTCCCCTCCGTATGTGGTCGTCTGCGACCGAACGGAATGGCACTTTGGCTCGGCTCCTGTTAACGTGCTGATGATCGGGATTGCTCATGAGGGGATTGCCTTCCCAATTTCGTGGACGGTACTTTCGCATGGGGGCGGATCCGGGGCAGCCGAGCATATCGACCTCGTGGATCGATTTCTAGAGGTAGTCGGGCCGGATCAGATTCACGTACTGGTTGCCGATCGAGAGTTTACGGGGGGCGATCTGCTTTGCGCACTGAAAGAGCGATCCGTACCGTTCGCCATTCGCATCAAGGCTGACCGGCGCGTGGGACCTTCCTCGAAAGAGTACTCTCTTCCGGCTCGAATGCTGATGAGACCACTCTCGGAAGGAGATGCGCGGCGCCTGAATGAGAGTTTCGGAGAGCCTTGCGTGCTGGGCGAAGCGGAGTCGGTCCCCGTTCAGGTTGTCGGAAAGCGGCTTTCCGACGGGTCGATGCTGGTTCTTGCTTCCCACAGGCTCGAAGGGGAGGCCACCATGGAATCGATCTTCGAGGCCTATCGGAAGCGATGGGAGATCGAAACCCTGTTTGCAGCGCTCAAGTCACGAGGATTCAATCTTGAGGCCACGCACTTGAGGAGGCCAAAGCGAATCCGGAAATTGCTCGGCATGCTGGCGTTTGCCTACACCTGGGCGCGTCTCGTTGGCCTCGACCGCAAGCGCCGGGAGGGCCCTCCCAGACGTTGTTCGAATGGACACCCGGCCAAGAGCCTCTTCCGGTACGGATTGGACCGGCTCCGCGAGTTGGTGAACAACTCTTGGCGGATGCAAGCCGAACTGGCTCGGTGTCTTCGAGCCCTCACTCAGCCATCTTCATTTTTGTCGTGTAGTTAGCCCCATGACGCACGTTCCCCGCGCAGGTCTCCTCCTTTCTCTCCTTCTGTTTCTTGCTCCCGCTCCCGCCCACGCGCAGGCAGCCTCCGGAGAGCCGCCCGGCCTCTTCAAGGGCGCCGACGCGACCGGCCCGCAGGCGCTGAGTGCAGTTGGCCGGAATCGCCTGGAGACGCTCAAGTGGGACGCCCCGACCCAGTCCATTCGACTCGTACGGATGGTGGACGATCTCTCGCAGCAACAATCCCTGGTGATACAGATGAAAAACCGGGCACTTGCGCCGGAGGTCCATCCTGTCTTCGAGCGCTCCCGCTCCACAGAGGACGAGACAGAGACTCCGGAAACAGCGACGGGTACCCTCTTCATTCAGCGCGACCAAATTCGGGCAATCGAGGGGGGCACCTACAGTTGGTCGGGGACGGTGTACACTAGCTCCAGGAGTCGGACGAAAATCGGAGAGGCCATCCTCGTTCACGGAGAGGACCAGCACATCTCCGGTATCCTCCGTGTTAGAGGAGACTATTACCTAATTCGCCCCCTCAGCAATGGACTGCACGCACTGGTAGAAGAGAACGAGACCAAGTACTCCTCCAAGGTGGAGGGTCCCCGCTACGCTGGCGGAATGTCTTCCGAGACCTCACAACCAAAAGGGTCTTCAAAGTCGAGAACTCCGTCGTCCAGGCCTCAGCCAGCTTCAACGGAGCAGACGTGCGTAACCTCGACACCGCGCCTTTTTCCGAACGGACAAGAGGAAGAAATCAGCACGGCAAACACGCAGAGCAACACTACGGCCCCGTGCCCCGAGGCGGCTACGGACGCACTGGTCGTCTATACTGACTCGGCCGCAATGGGTCGTGACATTGATGGCCTAATCAATACAGCCATTGCGGAAGCCAACAACGCGTACAGCAATAGCGACATCGACAGTCACTACACCCTCCCCTCCAGCGTTGACCTCAACCTTGCCCACAGCCAACAGGTGGAATTTAGTACCGATGAGACGTTGGAGCAAGACGTTAAAGACCTTGCAAATAACAGTAATATCCAATCCCTCCGCGATCAGCATAATGCAGACGTGGTGGTACTGATCACAGCTGATGTATACGGTCCACGAGGTCGCGCCGATGAAATACGGGCGGAGGCCGGGGATGCCTACGCCATCATTGAGGCCCCTTCGGCAACGGATGGTCGGTTTGGGTTCACCCACGAGGTGGGACACCTGCAGGGGGCTCAACACAATCCCCAAGCTGCCTGCCACCCGGACAATCCAAATTATCCGGGGTGTGACGAAGAGGGAGATTTTTTTCCCAATGCCTACGGGCACCTCTTTTCCGCAAATAGCAATCCTCTCCAAACGGTCATGACGGCTCCGAGTCTAGTCTACAATAAAATTCTATACTTTTCGAATCCGAAGGTGAGTTATGATGGAACCCCTACCGGCATCAGCGACCGCAACAATGCCGATGCGCTGGCGACCACAGCCAACACGGTCGAATACTTCCGCACCTCCGGCACCCTGGAAGCGCGCTTTTCCCTCACGGTGTATGACCCGGATGGCGGGGTACGCATGTTCGATGGAAACCCCTGTGGAGGAACGGGCACATACAGCTACGAGTGGCGCATCAGCTACAACGGCCCCTTCAACTACGGACCGCCGGTGAGCACCCAAGAGACGTTCACCAAGGTGTTCCCTGAAGGTACCCACTACGTGAAATTTACGGCCACTTCGGGGTCGCAAACGGACTCTGAAGTCAAAACGGTCGTCGTAGACTGCAAGCCAGGCCATCAATGTGCAGGTGGCTATACATCGGCGAAGGACACGGCCTCGTCGACTCGGAAGGAGCGCTCCTCAAAGCAGAAGATGGTAAAGAGCCGCCCGACCCAGGTGGCCCTTCATGCCCCTATCCCGAACCCGGTGCGCACCTCAACGGAGATCAAATACGACCTGCCGAATCGAACCAACGTGAGGCTCGTGGTATACGATCTGATGGGACGCGAGGTAAAGCAGTTGGCATCGGGGGCACACGATGCTGGGACCCATCGGGCATACCTGGATGGATCCATCCTTTCGAGCGGTGTCTACGTGATGCGCTTGAAAGCGGGGACCAAGCAGAAGACCCGGCGCATCACGGTCGTAAAGTAGCCTCCTTGCTCCTGCGCACCCGCTCAAAAGATAGAACAAAGCGCCGCTCTACCTTAACCTCGCTCAATCAGCTATGCGCGACATCTTGTACGGCCTGCTGCTGGCAGCTCTGGCCAGCACGCTTCCCCTTGGCAGTTGCGGCTTTGCTGAACACGGCGACAACGAAGAAACCCAGGTCGACAGCACCTACTTTCGGGCCACCCTCAATGGAGAGGAGAATTGGAGAGGAGAGGGGAGAGCAATTTTGGCCAGAAGTGGGGACTTTCGATGGCTCACTGTCGTGGGTGACACTCTGCACGAACAAAATTATCCGCATAATGAAAGTTTACAGCTCTCCGTTGCGTACAGGGGACCTCGGGAATATTCTCTCGTGAGAATGATGCGCAGCCGCGAACCGCGACTAATCTCAGGTACTTCCTACTTTGAGTCCGATGGAGACGTAACGATCGCCAGCTACCATTCGACCGACGACACCTCAGCCAACCAGCTTACGATCGCGAGCTACGATTCGACGACCGGCCTCATGGAGGGCACCTTCCGTACAACCGTCGTCGTCGACAGCGCCGACCGGGTCTCCGAGCCGGGCGAGCCGCCCCGTCGCCGGCCCGACACGCTCCGGTTCACCGATGGCGAGTTTCGCGTGACGGTCGAGGACCGACGCTAACCCCCCTTCCCTCTCACTCTCCTCCCCTCGCCCACGCGCCCTCTCTCCCACGCGCCCACGCCCCTACCGGTACCGACTCAGCGGATCGTCGTCATCGTCGTCGTCATCGAAGCCCTCGTCCGGCATGCCGCCGTCCCCGAGGGAGGAGAGCATCGAGCCCATGATGTCGTCGTACGACTGTACGCCGTCGCCAATCTCCTTTCCGACGAGCGAGTTTTGGTGCAACGCCTCCAAGACGAACTCCATCGTCACGAGCCGCTCGGCGTCCGAGTCCGGCGTCGTGTGCTCCTCCACGAGGTCGTACAGCCCGTCGATCTGCGTCAGCATCTCGGCGTAGGTCTCATCACTCATGTCTTGCTCCAGGTCCACCGAGTGGCCGCTGGCAAACCAGTCGAGCACGTCCTGGTAGGCCGGGCGCCCCTCCTCCTTGTCGTCGGGGTCCGGGAAGTAACGGGTGTAGATGGCGCGAATGGCCTGCCCGATGAGTGAGAGCGCCACGTTCTGCGCCCCCTCCTGCTCCCCCTCGTACACGAGCTCGACCTTCCCGGTAATGGCCGGGGCCACGTGCATGAGGTCGCTGATGCGCACCGTCGTCTCGTCTTCGCCATTCAGCAACGCGCGGCGCTCGGCGGCCGAAAGCAGCGCCTCCATCGCCGCCCGCGTCACCCGCACCGACACGCCCGACGTCTGGTCGATGTACTCGCTCTCGCGGGCCTCAAACGCAATCTGCTCGATGATCTCGCGGAAGAAGTGCGGCACGTGCACGTCAATAGCGGCCTCCCCGTCGTCGGACGCCCGATCGATCCAGGCCTCCTGCTCGGTGATGGCCATGCCCGTGTCCAGCGTCTTCGGATAGTGCGTGATGATCTGGCTGTCGATCCGGTCCTTGAGCGGCGTCACGAGGTTGCCGCGACTCGTGTAGTCCTCCGGATTGGCCGAAAAGACCATCATCACGTCCAGCGGAAAGCGCACGTTGAACCCGCGAATCTGGATGTCCTGCTCCTCCATGATGTTGAACAGGCCGACCTGAATGCGCGGCTGGAGGTCCGGCAGCTCGTTGATCGCGAAGATGCCCCGATTCGTGCGGGGGATAATGCCAAAGTGGATGACCTCCTCGTCCGCGTAGGTGAGGCGCTCGTTGGCGGCCTTGATGGGATCGATGTCGCCGATGAGGTCGGCAATCGTCGTGTCCGGCGTCGCCAGCTTTTCGCCGTACCGAGCCTCGCGGGGCAGCCACTCGATCGGCGTGTCGTCGCCGTGCTCCTCCACGAGTTCGCGTCCCTGCTTCGTCACCGGCGCGAACGGATTCTCGTTCAGCGGCGTGTCCGCAATCACCGGAATGTAGTCGTCCAGAAGCTCTGGAAGCATCCGGATGATACGCGTTTTGGCCTGGCCGCGGAGTCCGAGCAGGATGATGTCGTGCTTGGCCAGAATGGCGTTTTGAATCTGCGGAATCACCGTCTGGTCGTAGCCCAGAATGCCGGGAAAAATGTCCTCGTCGGCCCGCAGTTTCTGCATCAGATTCGCCCGCATCTCGTCCTTTACGGAGCGAAGCTGATAGCCGGAGGCCTTCAACTCGCCGAGCGTGGAAATGTCTGTCGGGGCAGGCATGGGAGAGAACCGATTGCGTGCAAAAAGACCGGAGGAAGCGTCGGGGTGACGAAGCGCGAAATGGCACGCAGGCTCCAAATGGCTGTTCCCCTTCCCTTCCGCCTACAACGCGCGGCACCAAAAGAATTACACCATCGGCGAAGGTCCTCGGCCCCCGCAGTGTGCTGAACGTCCCAGCCAGTACACTGCACACCTGGAGAGGGATTGCCGACCTGCATGCTCTCACTCTCCCTTTCCCCCACGCTCACGCCTCAAACGGTCGATTTTGGCCTCGGAGCCATCGTCGATTATTCCAGCCTTCTCCAAACGGAGGCCACCCTCGTTACGCAAATATTGTGTTCGCTCGGATCTGTCGCCTGTACCTCGCATTCAGGCGGGCGGTCCTGCAATCGAAATCGCTCGTCCCCTTTGTCCCAATTCCACTCTACTTCGTTATGAGCTACGTCTCGCGTGTCCTCTCCCTTGCTGCGCTGGTGCTTGCGCTCAGTGCTGCACTTTCCTCCGTCCACGCCCAGCGCTCGTCCGGCGCCGTGGGCCTCGGCGGACAGGCGGGCGATCCTTCCGGCGTCACCCTCAAGGTTCACAATGCCGGTGCCCCCTCCTATGACTTCCTGGCGGCGTGGAGCAGCGTCAGTGACTTCTTTTTCGTGAATGGGCACGCGCTCTTCGAAAATCCACTTCCCGCCGAGAACGTCGAGCAGCCCCTGGAGTGGTTTATCGGCCCCGGTGCGTACGTCGGATTCTTTGAAAACAACGCACCGAACGACGACGTAGTGGTCGGCATCAGCGGCACGGTGGGAATCCAAATCGTCCTCGCCGAGCACTTTGAGCTGTACGTCCAGGCCACGCCCCGGTTTGACCTTGCCCCGGAGACGGACGGCGACCTCGGCGGCGGGCTCGGACTCCGGTACTACTTCTAGTGGACCGTTACAGATGAATTTGCGGGTTGAAGCCGCGATCTCAAAATTCCCAAATTACGGCACGTCATTTCGAGTAAGGAGATCTGAGATTGCCTACGTCGAGAAATATTCTTGGCGAAGCTGCTCGCTTCTGGGAGGCTCCTCAATTACACTCGGAGCGACCTGCCTGGGGAATTTTGAGATCGTTTGGGATTCCAAGACACCAAAATGACGTGTAACAGA
>JAHENZ010000131.1 GCA_018609755.1 Salinivenus sp.
CTCAGGCCATTCATTTTCGGAGTGAACTTGCCGGTTCATCCCGAAAATGAGGCGGACTCCCTTTCGTTTGTGCCGATTTCGTGATCGGAGTTTGAAATCAAAACAGGCTCTTAGAGACTGTTTTGATTTTTGGATCGTGCTCATTCACGAGGTCGCCCCGTTTTCCCCAGGAGACTCGCGAGGACTGTGAGAGCGAAGAACGGTTGGAATTGACCAAATTGCAGTCGTCGCGTGAGACTCATTACGCCAGCGTGTGAAATCAAAACAGTCTAATATGTCCGATGTAGTTCGTAAGTTGCTCCGAGGACGCTCGGGGCTGGAAGGCAGGGCAACCTGAAAAACAGGATGGCCCGGGGAGCGTCATCGTTTCCTGTGAGCCCGATTAAGAGATCAGTCCCTGCCTTCCATTCCATTGCGTCTGAATCCGAACAGCATCTGAGGCCTGCGGTGCTTCATCGTCGAGCCTGCATTCATTAGCCTGCGATCTCGCAATGACTGGTCCCGATCATTCTACCTCGCTTGCTTCTTCTGCCAACCCTGCGATAGGCGTTGACGTGAGCAAGGCCTCCCTCGAAGTCGTACTGATTCGTAAGAAGGAAACCTCCGCCTCCCAAACCGTGCCGAACACCGAAGAAGGGTTCGATCGGCTCCTGAATTGGGTTGAGAAGCAGGCCGGTGTCGATCTGGAGATATTTCCAGATCAAGTCCATGTCTGTTTGGAGGCCTCTGGCGGGTACGAGCGCCCGGTTGCTCGGTTTTTGCACAAACAGGGCCTGACCGTCTCGGTGGTCAATCCCCGGCGCACCAGCGCCTACGCCGACAGCCAACTTTCCCGCTCGAAAACCGACCAGGTCGACGCTCGGCTCCTGGCTCGCTTCTGCCGAAAGGAAGAGCCAAGTCCTTGGCATCCAGCCTCTTCCGAGCAGCGAGGACTGAAGGAGATGACCCGCGGTCTTGAGGGCCTGAAAAAGGAGCGTGACCGCCTGAAAAACCAGATCGATCAGTCGAGTAATCCGACGGTCACTGGCTCGCTCCAGTCAGTACTCGAAAGTGTCAATGAGCAGATTGATCGCCTCGAAGAAGCGATCGACGAACACGTCCAAAACTGCGAGGCTCTCGCTCGGAAGCAGGACCTTTTGGAAACAATCCCCGGCATTGGCCAGACAACCGCCGCACTGGTAATCGCGGAGCTTGGCAACCCCGATCGCTTCGAGAGCGCCCGCCAGGCAGCTGCGTACGCCGGCCTCACGCCGGCTCATCATAAGTCGGGCAGTTCGGTTCATCGAAAACCTCATTTGTCAAAAGTCGGGAGCTCTCGGCTCCGGAAGGCGCTCTACTTTCCGGCAATTACAGCCCTTCGATGTAACGCGGCGATTGAAGCTCTCGGCAAGCGGCTCGCTAAGCGAGGCAAAGCGAAGATGGTCATCATCGGAGCAGCCATGCGCAAACTTTTGCACATCTGCTTCGGCGTGCTGAAAAACCAAGCTCCGTTCGATCCGTCGCTTCATCCCGGAACTTGACATTCAGCAACACAGCATCTCTTAAAGTCAGAGGCTGTCAATCCAGGGGCCGGGCCACGACGACGGGAGCTTTAAATTCGGAGACGACCCCTTCCTTGGCGCGCACAGCCTCAAAAAGTACCACGTAGACCCCGACGCGCACCCGGTTCCCGGCGTCGTTTCGCCCGTTCCAGACGAGCTCCCCCGTCGCTCCCGTGAGCCTGGCGTCTTCGAGCGTCCGCACCTTGCGTCCCCGCGCGTCGAAGATGCGAGCCCGCACCAGATTCGGCACGCCGTCGAGCGTGTACTGGATGCGCGTGGCGCCGTCCCGCTCAATCGAAAACGGACTCGGTGCAATGGTGAGGCCCGTCTCCGTCGGCGCGTCGGCGGTCGGGAGGGCGACCGCGTTTCGGGCGCCGGGGGTGCCCCCCGCCGGGGTCGGGCTGCTGGTCCAGTTGTCCGCCGCTTCGGTTCCGCCGGTGGGACTGATGCGCTCCAGCGCCGTGCCCTTTGGTTTCTCCAGCCCGGCGGCGTGCCAGTCCGGCGAATACGCTATATCCGTGAGGACGGTCCCGTCGGCCCGGTGAAGTCGCACGAGGTCGCCGTCGTTGCCGAGCCCAAGCCGCGCCGCGTCGACCGGGAGGTAGGCCGCCGAGTCGGCGGACAGCGGGGCGTCGGGAAACGCGCGGGCGAGCTGGGAAGAGTCTGCCGTCGGGGTCCCATGGGGGGCCGCCGCCACGATCCCGTATCCGCCCGGCGGCAGGGCCACGCGACGGGGGGAGCGGAGCGTGTCGGCCGTGCCGTTCTCGGTGGGCCGGTCCGTGAGAAACAGATCGTGCAGCGAGAGCGGATGATCGGTCCGATTCAAAAGCTCCACGTACTCGACCTGATTCGGGCGATCGTCGAAGTCGTCGGCCCGAGGATCGAACAGGATTTCGTTGATCACGACCATGCCGGAATCGGGGCGCAGGGCGAGCGGCAGGGTGGTCGCGTCCAGCGTGTTACCGACCCGATCCTGAACCCCGGCCACACGAACCGTCTTGTCGGAGGGCGATCCGTCCAGGGTGAGCACAGCCACAGAGTCGCGGGCGAGGGTCGCCTGCGTGACGGTGGTGGTTTCGAGGGCAAAGGCCGCTGCCGTGATGGACGACGCCTGGAGGGGTTCGGAGAAGGGCACGTGCGCTTTCGTTTCGGCGACCTGCTCCGCAAAGACGGGCGTGGGGGCGGTCTCGTCCGGGGCGTACCGGCTGTTGCGTCGGCCCGGGGTGGCCCCGTCGTCGGCCGTGGCCGTCGCGAAGTTGAACGCCTCGCCGGAGGGCCCGGCCGGATCGATTCGTTCCAGCGATCGGCTGTTCCCGCCGCCCCACGACGACGCGTAGGGGACCTCGTCGATTGTGGTTTGAGAGGGAGCATGACGCAGCCGAACGGTATCGCCGCCGTTGTTGAGGGCGCCCCACGCTTCCGGCGTCCAGTGCGTCACTCCGGGAAACGTCGCCGAAAATGCGTTCGGAGCGCGCACGATCACGGCATGCGAGTCGGGGCGAAGGGGCGTCAGTCGAGGGGCAAAGGGACGGAAGTCGCGGTCCTCGTCGGCCACGGCGAGCGCCCCCAAATCCACCGTCTTCTCCGATCGATTGTAGATCTCAATAAACTCGGACCCACCGTCTCGGGGCGCATACAGGATTTCCGTAATGACGAGGTCCCTCGACGCCGGCGCCTCGGGGGAAAAGTACTGAAACGAGGCCTGCGCCTCCGGACGGACGTTCCCCCGTCGATCCGATACGTCGGTGGCCACCAGGGTGTACGTGCGGTCTGAGAGCGGTGCCGACAGGCGGACGTGCACGGTGGCGGCGGACGTGTCACTCACGGCTGCGACCGCCGTCGTCGGGGCGTCCGGGGAGGCGAGGCGAACCCCGGCCGCCGTGATGGTCGCGGGATCGACCGGCTCGGAAAATCGGACCACCAGGGAGTCGCCGCTCAGCGTGGGACGGACGGTCTGGAGGGTCGGCGCCGTGGTATCCGGGGCGTAGATGCTGTTTCGCGCGGCGGGCGTCGCCCCAGCGGCCGCCATTGAGGAGCCGAAATTGTCGGCTCGATCGGAGGGGCCGGCGGGATCGATCCGCTCCAGTGAGGTCCCGTCGCCACCGCCCCACGATGGATCGTAGGGGACCGCGTCGAGTTCGGTGCCGGACGGGGCGTACTGGAGAATCACGGTGTCGCCGCCATTGTTGAGCGCGGCCCATCCTGCCGAACGGTGGGCTTCAACGTCCGGAAAGGCCGCCGCGAACGCCGCAGTGTCGCGTACGACAATAGCGTGCGAGTCCGGGCGGAGCGGCGTTCGGGAGGCGGTCACGCGGTGAAAGTCGCGCCGTCGGTCGGCCAGGGCCAGCATGCCGAGGTCTACCGTCTTCTCCGACCGGTTGTAGATCTCAACGAACTCCGTTCCGTTGCCCGCTGGGGCGTACAGAATTTCGGTCACGACGAGGTCGGTCGGCGTCGGCGGGTCCGGGTCGAAGTAAAAGAACGAGGCCTGCGTCTCGTCACGAACGTTCTCTTGCAGATCCGCTACGTTCAATGCCCGCAGCGTGTAGGTACCCTCCGAGAGCTCTCCGTCGAGGCGGGCCTGGACCGCGGAGGCGGCCGTGTCACTGACGGTCGCCGCTGCAATCGCGGGAGGAGACGGACCGTCGAGCTGCAGGGCGGACGCCGACATTGTGCTGGGATCCACCGGTTCGGAGAAGTGAGCGATGACGGAATCTCCGGTGACGGTCGGTTGGGCGTCTACCAGGACGGGGGGCGTCGTGTCGGGATTGAAGATGCTGTTCTGCACTCCCGGCGTGGCACCGGCCTCGGCCTCCGACGTCCCGAAATTGCTCGCGTGCGTCGAGGGGCCGGCCGGGTCGATTCGTTCCAGCGAGGGCCCCTCGGTCCCGCCCCACGACGACTCGTAAGCCACCGCGTCGATCGTGGTGCCGGACGGGGCGTGGCGCAGGAGCGACGTGTCCCCGGTATTGTTGAGGATCGGCCAGTCGGACGGCGCCAGGTAGTCGGCGTTCGGGAAGGTCGAGGCGAAAGCGTCCGCGTCCCGCACCAGCACCACGTATTCGCCGGACGGCAGGAGCGTGTCGGCGTCGGCCACCGCCGTGTAGTCCTGCGTGGCGTCGGCAATTTCGAGATGGGCCAGGTTGACAGCCATTTCGGAGCGGTTGTAGAGCTCGACGAATTCCGTGTCGCCGTCGGGTGGGGCGTACCGGAGTTCGTTGATCACGACGGCGCCGGAGTCCGGAGGCGATTGTCCGTAGGCGATCCACGGGAGAAATAGAAGCGCGAGGAGGGCAGGGGAGACGCGATACATATTACCGCCCGAGAGAAGTGAGAGACAGAGGGCATGGGAAGTGTAACTCTAAAATATAGCTGACATTCCATAGCGTCAAATAAGTCTGATCACATCATAATTACCATATTCAGACTTTGCCTGAGCCGTGGAGGCTCGTCTGCCGTGCATCCCTCGCTTGTGTCGGAAAAGGTGTGGGCGTATGGGCGTGACGCACTCGTGCGTCTTGGGCATCGTCGGCGATGCTTTGCTGGTCTTCCAGTCAAGACACTGTTGCCGTAAACCGACCGCGAAAATACCAATCTTTACCCCCGGAACTCTCAACCTCCAATCCCCAAACCTTCCAACTCCATCCCCTAGCCCTTACGTTCAGGATCCCCGCAATTCTCGTTTCGAAGTCTCGCGTTTCGCATGTCCGTCGACGCCTTCATCGAGCGCTGGAAATCGTCCGGTGCCTCCGAACACGGCAATGAGCAGCTCTTTCTCTCGGAGTTATGTGACTTGCTGGACGTGCCCCCGCCCGACCCCGCCGGGCCCGACACGCGCCTCAACGCCTACGTCTTCGAGCGCCGCGTGGACTACCCCGAACAGGCCGAGCGGGACCACGGCTACATCGACCTCTACAAGCGCGGCTGCTTCGTGATGGAGGACGTGCGCAAGTTCAATGGCAACCTTTCAAGGGTCTAAAAACTTGACATGGCGAAGGCCACGATTTAGTCTTGTCCCACGCGAAGAGAACGGTTGCATATTGTAAAAAATACATTAAATAGTCTAATTGTGCCGGGAAAATAAGATGTCATCCGATCCATTCTCAGGTCCCCCTCCTGACGATACTGGAAGCGAAACACTTAAGAGATACAAGTACCAAGCACAGATTGCTGCGCGATTTTGTATTCTGTGCGCATCTGATAACGGGGTAAAGTCGGTATATGTAGAGTACTATGAAGACATAGTTGTGGAGGGAGAAAATAATTGTAAGTTCATACAAATAAAATCAAAAGACTCTCCAGGTAACTGGACGCTAAAGCGGGCATCGGGTGGGTTAGAAAGTCTATTTAGGGCTTTTGATAATGTAGATGGGGATAACAATGAGTACGTATTGATGGTTGAGGGGCGAGTATCTAGTAATGACAAAATACTTAAAAAGATAAAAAATAACGAGGAATTAACTGATGATGAAATAGAAAAAATATCGAAAGAGATAGGAGAGGATGTTGGTGAGTGTGAGGAATTCATAGAAAGATTAAGTTTTAGGCCTAATCTGCCACAGAAAAAGCATATAGATACCCATTTATTAGGATATATGACTGATAAGACTAATGGTGTTAGTAAAAAAGAAATAAAAAATGCATGTGAAAAGTTAGTGAACTTGATATTTAAAAAAATGTCAAGGGTAAGCAGCGATTGTACTCCTTACGAAGATGTAGAAATAGAAACTATAAATACAAAAAAAGAAAGACAGATAAAAAAAGATGAGATAGAGGGAGAGATAGGAACTGTCCTGGAGGGACCGTACCCGCTGCTCGCCAGGGATCTTGATACGGACCGAAATCCGACGGATCTTGAGAGGAAACTTATTGCTGCTGGGGCAACTGACGACATCATACGCCTTGCTAAGGATCGGCGGGCTGATGCAGCACACCGGAAGGCGGAAGCTAAAAATATCTTCGGTGACGAGCAGGTTACCGATGTTGAAGAGAGAATTCGGGGATATGCAGCTGCTGAAGTAGCGAAACACTCCAATCAGCAAAAGCCTGCCCTGACGTCCTTCAACGGTGTGTTAGATAAGGTGAGCGTACGATGTGATCAGATTGATCCGAGTGGTGTTTTCAGACAGGACCCTCAACTACTACTAGGTATGGCA
>JAHENZ010000132.1 GCA_018609755.1 Salinivenus sp.
CCCTCACGGACAGCGCCTTGCCTTCTGCTAATGATTCCTGCGACTCGGCTCATTCGGGACTCTCACCCTAAAGCCTGTGAGTATGCATGGCACACATAAAAAAGCCCCCCGTCCGACGGCGGACGCGGGGCGAGCAGAGGAGAGCAGCGGTTCCGCTAGGCCTTCGTCGAGGCCTGCGAGGTGGCGGCGCGGCGCTTGAGGGCCGAGAGCCAGCGCGTGATGTCGATGTCCTTGGGGCAGGCCTCGTTGCAGTTGAAGATGGTGTAGCACTTCCAGAGGCCGTCCGGCGAGTCGACCACGTCGAGCCGCTCCTCCGCGCCGTCGTCGCGGGTGTCGAAGGTGTAGCGGTAGGCCTTGAGCATGGCGGCGGGCCCGAGGTAGTCCGGATCCGCCCAGGTGGAGGGACAGGCGTGCGTGCAGGCCCCGCACATGATGCACTTCGTCGCGTCCTCGATCACCTCGTGCTCCTCCGGGCTCTGCTTGCGCTCGCGTTCCGGCGCCGGGCCGTCGGTGATGAGCCACGGCTTCACGTCGCGGTACTTCTCAAAGAAGCGACTCTGGTCGATGACGAGGTCCTTAACGACCGGGGCGGAGGGAAGAGGAGCAAACGTGATCGTGTCGCCGTCGCCACTCACCAGATCCTTCACCAGGACCGAGCAGGCGAGCTTGTTCTCGCCGTTGATCTGCATGGCGTCGGAGCCGCAGATGCCGTGCGCACAGCTCTTGCGGAAGGAGAGTGTGCCGTCCTCGTGCCACTTCACGTGCAGCAGGAGAGAAAGGGCACTGTCGAGGGGCTCGGCCGGCACCTCGTACGACTCCCAGTGCGGCTCGTCGTCCTCGTCGGGATTGTAGCGCTTGATTTCAACAGTTAGGTCCATACCAGTTTCAAGTTTCGAATGTCGAATTTCGAATGTTCAGAACGGCGAGCAAGCGCCGAAATGCATCCATTCGACACTCGACATTCGCCATTCGACATTGTTAGTAACTGCGTTCTTTCGGCTCGAAGCGAGTAATGACGACGTTCTTGTCGTCAAACTCGTAGTTGCCCTCACAGTCGCTGTGGTAGAGCGTGTGCTTGAGCCAATTCTCGTCGTCGCGCTCCTCATAATCTTCGCGCGAGTGAGCCCCCCGGCTTTCGGTGCGGTGCCGGGCGCTAGCGGCAATGGCCTCGGCATAGTCGACCATGTACCCCATCTCCACCGCGTCCATCAGGTCGGTGTTGAACCGCTTGCCTTTGTCGTCCACGACGACGTTTTTCGCCCGCTTTCGGTACTCCTGAATGCGGTCGAGTGCCGTGGAGAGCGTGTCGTCGTTGCGGAAAACGCTGACGTTCTCCATCATCGTTTCCTGCAGATCGGTGCGGACGTTGACGGTGGGCTCGCCCTCGTCGCGCGTGTTAGAGAGTAGGTCGTCGAGCATGTCGCGCGTGTCCTTTTCGGGCTCCTCCGGCAACGGCGCGTAGTCCTTGCCCTCCCGGACCTGCTTGGCCATCTCGATGCCGGTGCGGCGCCCCATCACCACGAGCTCTAGCAGCGCGTTGGTGCCGAGGCGATTGGCCCCGTGGATGCTCACGCAGGCACACTCGCCCACGGCGTAGAGACCTGGGACGTACTCGCCCCGTTCCCCCTTTTCCACGTGCCCGTCCTCGTCGCACGGAATGCCGCCCATCGCATAGTGACAGGTGGGCACCACCGGAATCGGCTCCTCCTTCGGATTCACGGCCATGTAGGTCCGTGAGAACTCCGAAATCTCCGGCAGCTTCTCGTCGAGGATCTTTTCGTCGAGGTGCGTCAGGTCGAGGTGTACGTAGTTCTTGCCCTGAATGCCGCGACCCTCGCGGATTTCCTTGTAGATGCACTGGCTCACCATGTCGCGCGGGGCGAGGTCCTTCACCGTCGGGGCGTAGCGTTCCATGAAACGCTCCCCTTCGCTATTGCGCAGAATGCCGCCCTCGCCGCGGGCGCCCTCGGTAATAAGGATGCCGAGGCGGTAGAGCCCGGTGGGATGAAACTGGACGAACTCCATGTCCTCCAGCGGAATGCCGTTGCGCAGCATGATGCCCATGCCGTCGCCCGTGCTGGCGTGTGCGTTCGAGGTGGTTTCGAAGGCGCGGCCGTAGCCACCGGTCGCAAAGCAGACCTGCTTGGCGTGGAAGGTGTGGATTTCGCCGGTCAGGATTTCGTACGCCACGACGCCCGCGCACTCCCCGTCCTCCGTCATGATGAGGTCGAGGACCTGGAACTCGTCGTAGAAGCGGACGCCCTGCTTCGTGCACTGGTCGTACAGCGTGTGCAGGATCGTGTGGCCGGTACGGTCGGCGGCGTGGCAGGACCGCTTGACGGGTGCCTCGCCGAAGTTTCGGGTGTGTCCGCCGAAGCGCCGCTGTGAAATGAGGCCTTCCTCGTTGCGGCTGAAGGGCACGCCGTAGTGCTCCAGCTCCACAATGGTGCGGGGGGCGTCCTTGCAGAGCGCCTCGATGGCATCCTGATCGCCCACGTAGTCGCTGCCCTTCACTGTATCGAAGGCGTGCCACAGCCAGTGGTCCTCCTCCTCGTTCCCGAGGGCTGCGGCAATGCCGCCCTGTGCGGCGCCGGTGTGCGAGCGGAGGGGATGGAGCTTCGAAACGACTCCCACGTCGGCCCCGCCTTCTCGGGCGTAGAGGGCGGCCATCAATCCGGATCCGCCCGCCCCAACGACGACGACATCATGCTCAAAAGTCATAGTGCGTAAGTGCGTATTGCGTGTTGCGTATTGCGTAAATGCGTAGCGTATTGCGTACGGGGAGAGCTCCCCAAATACGCAATCCGAAATACGCAATTCCTCACCATCCGGCCGTAATGACCGAGTAGAGCCCGATAATCAGCAAGCCGAGGGCCACCGTCCACGACAGCGAACGCGCCACGAGACGGCCCATCGGGTCCCGGATGTAGTCGGTGAGCACGTTGTTGAGGCCGTAAAAGCCGTGGTGCAGCGCCACGATGAGGAAGAGAATGTTGAATCCTTTCCACAGCACGGCGTACACTGGATCGGCCAGGCGCTGCATCACCACATTGTAGGGCGTAGCCTCGACGTCATTTCCCATCTTCGCTTTCACGCCCTCCTTGGCCGCATCGGGATAGTCCGGCATCTCGCCCTTCTCCGTCACGACCTCGTGGGTGACCGAGGCAACCTGGTGATCGTAATGCTGCACCCAAAAGTGGGTGATCAGCATAAAGATCAGGAAGGTGCCCGTGATGCGGTGCAGAAACCAGTTCAGTGCGTTGGACTTCGAGGCAGCCATGTCTCAGTGCAGAGCCTAGGGAGGGAACGGAGGAGACGATCGACGGGAAAACCTAGAGGAACAGCGACGGCATCGTGCCCGGGCCAAAGAGCCACTCCCCTAGTGAATAAATCGACGGCCAGCCGCCCACGAGAATGATGAGTGCCGTCACCGCTCCGAGGGTCACGAACAGCCGCTTCTGCTTCGGACTCCAGCCGAGGAAGTCAATCAGCACAATGCGCAAGCCGTTCATGGCGTGGTAGGCGACCGCCACCAGCAACGCGAATTCGCCCACCTTAAAAATGGGGCTGTGGTACTTCGCAATTAGGGCGTTGAACGTCTCCGGATCACTCAGCGACTTGAGCCCCCAGATGTGGATAATGAGGTAGACCACGAGCCCGACCCCGGTGAGCCGATGCATAATCCAGGCGAACATGCCGGTACGAATCCGGTAGCGCTGGAAGCGACTGTCCTGCTCGGCCGTAGGGCCGTTCTCGGCGGTGGTCGCCGCGGGGCGATCTTGGGTGTCAACAGCCATGGCGGAAGGAAACGTTGTAACGCAAAAGGGGCAGCCAAAGGGCACAGTTGGGCACGCGGAACCCGGGCGTCCGTTCCGACGGATCGGGGGGACAAAACCCCCTCGTTACGGATGGGGGAGTGCCCTCTTCTCTCGTGGGGCCTAGGCAAACAGCCCGTCGCGAGCCTATCGTTCGCTGAGGGGAACGAACGTCCGGTCCTTCGGCCCCACGTACTCGGCCCGAGGACGGATGAGGCGATTGTCGGCCCACTGCTCCAGCAGATGGGCGGTCCATCCGGCCGTGCGGCTCAGTGCAAAGATCGGCGTAAAGAGGTCGGGGTCGAGTCCCAGCTGGTAGTAGGTCGAGGCACTGAAGAAGTCAACATTCGGATCGATGCCTTTATCTTCGCGCATCGTCTCCAGAATGGCCATGCTGTACTCGTACCACTTCATTTCGCCCTCTTTTTCGCTGAGCTCCTTCACCATGTCGCGAAGGATGGCGGCGCGGGGGTCCATCGTTTTGTAGACGCGGTGCCCGAAACCCATCACGCGCTCGCCCTCCGCAAGCTTCTGCTTCACGTACTCGGCCGGATCGGCGCCCTGCTCGTCAATTTCCAGAAGCATGCGCATCACCTCACGGTTCGCCCCTCCGTGAAGCGGCCCCTTCAGTGCCCCAATGGAGCCGGGAATCGCGGAATACATGTCCGAGAGCGTGGATCCGATGACGCGCCCGGTGAAGGTGGAGGCGTTGAGGCCGTGGTCGGCGTGAAGGACGAGGCACACGTCAAAAATCCGTTCGGCCGCCTCGCCCGGCTCCTCGCCGTTCAGCATGTAGAGGAAATTGTAGGCCATCGACCCGTGGTCGAGTGGCGAGATGGGCTCCTTGCCCTTGCGGAGTCGGTCGAACGAGGCGATGAGGGTGGGAATCTGGGCGAGGATGCGTACGGCCTTCCGGCGATTCGCGGCCTCGTTCATGTCGTTGGCCTCCGCGTCGTACTGCCCGAGAGCCGAAACCGTGGTCTGGAGCACCGCCATCGGATGGGCGTCGTCGGGCACGTTGCGCAGGATGTCCATGATAGGGGTGGGCAGGACGCGCTCGTTGCGGAGCTGCTGCCGCAGGTCGTCGAGCTCTTCCTGCGTCGGCAATTCGCCATTGGCAAGCAGGTACACCACCTCTTCGTAACAGGCTCCCTCCGCCAAGTCATTGATGTCGTAGCCTCGATAGATCAGCTCCCCCTTCTGGCCGTCGATGGAGGAGAGCTTAGACTCGAGGGCAATAACCCCTTCGAGTCCGCGCGCTTTGACGGGCGCGTCGTCGGTTGTCAACTCTTTTACGTCGGTATCAGCCATGGGTGTCGGTCCAGTAGATGTCGGAACGGTGTAAGGAAATTGCGTACCGGAAAATGGGATCGTACCCGAAACGTCCCTAGTGACTGGAACGATGCATTCGGCGCTGGTGCCAGGATGCATCCGAAGTGGACGGACGCCGGGCTGTCTGCAAAGATAGCACGTTCGTTACGTCCAAAACAAGGGGAAGCTGGATTTCTGTCCCTCCAGGACTTGGCAAAAGCCTCACGCTCGCACGGGTTTCCTCCTTTCCCGCATCCTCTTTTTCGTCTCCCGTCGGTCGCGTTTTTTCGAGAGCCCCACCCCGTCTTCAAACAGCTCGGGATCATTTGACCCTGGCTCCCAATACTCAATAAGACCTTTGTTGTACGTGGGGATTGGTCCCACGTGTGACAGATGCCGGCTGAACCGACGGCAAGGGGACAGCATTCGAGATTTGTCCCCCACCTGGAGGTTGGCACGAGGCGAGCCGGACGATCTTCTCGTTCGACGGCGGGTGGGACCGATCGCTCTGCACGGCAGACGCGCGGTCCGCCTCGTTCAGCCGACCCGACGCTTACATCGGATTTCTGTTCGGCATCCCTGTACCTGCCGTGACTCCGAAACGGCCCCCATTTTCGACCCCAATGCTCACGAGTCAACTTGTGCCTGAGCGCGTACGCACCGGTGCTGATCAGCCGGTTGAGGCTCCGCACAGCGGAGTCGCTGTTCAACCGCCTGCTCGCTCCCCTTTCGCTTTTCCGTCCGCATGCGAGGCGGACTGTTCTCTCCTTCCTACTCCCCCACAACGAATGTCTTGGTCCCCTCTCCGGACGGATCAGGGGCTCCCGGTGCCCGCTCAGGTGCACGCACACCCCGCTTATGTCCAAAGAAATTGTTGTTAACGTCGGCGATACCCAAACCCGAATCGCAATTGTCGAGGACGGGAAGCTCGCCGAGCTCTACATCGAAGACGCAGAAAATAAACGGACGATCGGCAACCTGTACCTTGGGCGCATCCGGAAGGTGATGCCCAGCATCCAGGCCGCCTTCGTCGACATCGGCCAAGAACAGGATGCCTTCCTCCACTTTTCGGACCTGGCCGACAATCTGCCGTACCTGATCGAGTACCTCGACCTTGACACCCCGAAGGTGGAAAAGGTGGACGTGCCCGCCGGGGGGAAGGACTGGGACAAACGCCCGTCCGACCTCCTGAATCGCGGGCAGGAGATTCTCGTCCAGATCACGAAGGAGCCGATCTCCAACAAGGGAAGTCGCATCTCTACGGACCTGTCGCTGGCCGGCCGCTTCCTGGTGTTGGTCCCCCTGCAAAACTACGTGGCGGTCTCCCGCAAAATTACCGAAGAGAAGGAGCGGCGGCGCCTGAAGGCTCTCGCCGGCAGCCTCGTACCGGACAACTTCGGCGTCATCGTGCGCACCGTGGCGGAGGACCGCGACGCGAAGTCGCTGGACAAAGACTTGAAGCTGCTGATGGAGCGGTGGCGGCGAGTCGAGAATAAGCTGCAGGAGAAGCCGAGCGCCCCCGCCCTCATCCATGAGGACGTGGACATGGCCTCCTCCATCATCCGCGATCAGTTCTCGGAGGAGTACGATCGGCTGCTCGTCGACCACGAGAACCTCTACCACAGCATCCGCAGCTACGTGCGGGCCGTGGCGCCGAGCATGATCGACTGCGTGGAGCTGCACGACGGCGACGATCCGGTCTTCGAGGCCGCCGGGATCCAGCAGGGAGCCGACCGCGCGTTCAAGGACCGCGTGGAGTTGCCGTCCGGCGGGTACCTCTTCATCGAGCAGACGGAGGCCATGCACGTGGTGGACGTGAACTCGGGCCGCTCGGGGAAGGGGAAGTCGCAGGCCGAAAACTCGCTGAGCGTGAACATGGAGGCGGCCCGCGTGATCGCCCGCCAGATCCGGCTCCGCGACCTGGGCGGCATCATCGTGGTCGACTTCATCGACCTCCGCAACGAGGACGACAAGAAAAAGGTGTACCAGGAGCTGAAGGACGGCTTCGAGGACGACCGGGCCATCACGAAGGTGCTGCCGATGAGCGACTTCGGCCTCGTCGAGATTACGCGCCAGCGCCTCCGCCCCAGCATTACCACAACCTTTTCATCGGCGGACGGAGACTCGGAAGAGGAGAACGACACGGGCAACACGCCGCGGAAACTCCAGAAGGCCGAGCGGAAAATTCAGCGGCTCCAGCAAGAGGTGGAGAAGCGAGAGGAAGAGGTCGAACGCCTCCGCCAGCAGAGCTCGTCCGGCGACCCGGATGCGAAGCAGAAGATCGAACGAATGCGACAAAAGATTCGCGAGCTGGAACAGCAGGTGGAGGAGGCGCGAGCCGAGGCCCGTAACTCGGCGTCGAAGCAGGCCGCTCCGTCCGATAACGGAGAAGCGGCCACGCCTCCGTCCGACGTGCAGCCAGCGAAGGAGCTCCCGGCCCCAGACGAGTTCGTGGACGCCCTCGAACAGTGGATTACCGACCACCAGGACCAGCACCGATCCATTACGATCCAGGTCCATCCCTTCACCGCCGCCTTCTTGCGACGTCCCGTTCCGACGTACCCCACCCGCTGGTTCATGAAGCACCTCGTGCGCGTCCACCTCGAAACCGACGATGACCTCGACCCGCAGTCTTTCCGCGTCGTGAATGCCCAGGGGGAGGTCCTTGCGGACGCATAGCGGCCCATCGGCCGGGAACAACCGGCCGCTGTTTGCAGAATGAGGGAGGAACTCACGCTAGTGGTCAGTCAAGCCGAAGGTGTCGGGTACCGAATTGAATACGCCCGCTTGAATGACGCTTCAACGGCCTGAATACCGTTCGTTGATCGGGGCTCTACTCGAAATGGAAAACTTGACGCACCACTAGCCCTGCTCGCCTCATTGGTGTATGCAGGGTTGGAAGTGTGTAGGGGGTCTACCCCGGGCGACCCGGGGGATGATATAGCGTTACTCCATTGGGTTTAGCGCAGACGCTTCGCCCGCACGCCTCACCGGAAGCGTCGTTGAAGTCCAACGACGCTCCCACTGGATCTTTTGACCATCAATCCGACTGGGTACCGCTGTATGTGCTCCCTCCATCCGTTTACACGTTCGTACTTCTATACGCCGGCCCTCCGTTAAAAGGGTTCGGCATCAGGGTTGCGGCATTGCTGGACCAGTGCACTCAGCTGTATGAATACGACGACCATCATCGAGGAACTTGAGGACGTGGCGCAGCGACTCGGATTTGAAGTCCGGGCCGAAAAGGGCAACTTTCGCGGTGGGCGCTGCATGGTTGGGGGCGAAGAGCTCATCATGCTCAACAAGCGTCACCAGCCCGAAACGCAACTCGTCGTAATGGCCACCGCGCTTCGGAACGCGCCTCTCGATACCATCTACCTCAAACCGGCGGTGCGTGAGGCCCTGGAGGACACCTGGGCCGCCCTAGATGCAGAGTCGGAGGAGGCCTCGCATGTCGACGGATAGCGAGAACGCAGGGACCCATCTTGCCGCCGAGAGGGTCGTGGCCGGGACCACCACCGACCGCCACGTCGCCACGCCCCCTCTCACCGTCACGCTGCTCGGCACGGGCACCTCCACCGGCGTGCCCGTCCTGGGCTGCCAGTGCGAGGTCTGCACGTCCGACGATCCGCACGACACCCGCACCCGCTGCTCGTGCTACGTACGGGTGGGGGAGATGGGCATTCTCTTCGACACTGGGCCCGACTTTCGGCAGCAGGCTCTCCGCGAAAATGTCGACCGGATCGACGCGGTCTGCTACACCCATCACCACTTCGACCACGTAGTGGGCCTCGACGACCTCCGGCCCTTTTTCTTCGAGAACAAGCGGGAGATGCCCTGCTACATGCATCCGGACACCGCGTCCGTGATGCGAGACAACTACGACTACATCTTTGGGACCGACCCGTACCCCGGCGCCGCCAACGTCGCCATCGAAAAAATCACCGGCCCGTTCAGCGTGCCCAGCCGCTACGACGATAGCGCGCCCGTGCCCGTCGACCCCATTCTCCTCTACCACGGCCAGACGCCCGTTTACGGCTACCGCATCGGCGACTTCGCCTACCTCACCGACGTGAGTCGCATCCCGGAGGCAAGCTACGAGGCCCTGCACGACATCGACGTGCTCGTGCTCGACGCCCTGCGGCCCGACCCGCACCCCACCCACTTCTCGTTCGACGAGGCCGTGACGGTGGCCCGCCGCATCGGGGCGCGGCAGACCTACTTCGTGCACATGACCCACAACGTGCCCCACGCCGAGGCCAACGCCCGCCTGCCGGACGACATTCAACTGGCGTACGATGGGTTAACGGTCGACGTCCCGGCCCGGGAACCTTCCACGCCTTGAGGCGCCCAGTGTGTGACAACTTGTCCCGACGAGCTCCCGCGCACCCATTCTCCCGTGCCCTCATCGGTTCCACTGTACAATCTCGTCGAGCGACTTTTTCTCAATGTCCGGGACCGTCGCGCCGTCCGCCGGATAGCCGACGGGACAGAGGATGTACGGACGTTCATTCGACGGGCGCTCCAAAAGTTCGTTTAGGAAGCCCATGGGAGCGGGCGTGTGCGTGAGGGTCGCGAGGCCCATGTGGTGCAGGGCCGTGATGAACATCCCGCAGGCGATGCCCACGCTCTCCTGCACGTAATAGTTTGTGGTCTTGTCGCCGTCGTCCCCCACGTCGTACGGCTTCGCAAAGCAGACCACGAGCCAGGGAGCCGTTTCGAGGAACGGCTTGCGCCAGTCCGTGCCCAGTGGCGCGAGGGCCTCCCGCCACTCGTCGGACATCCGCTCCTCGTAGGTGGTCTTCTCCTCTTCCTCCGCCGCCTCGCGGATCTCGCGCTTGAGCGCCGGATCGTCTACCGCCACGAACTGCCAGGGCTGACGGTTGGCGCCGCTAGTGGACTTGCACAACTGAAACGCGAGAAATCGCAGAGATCGTGACGCTGTTTCCGTCTGTATCTCCTGCGCGGAATGTGCTCGGGATCGACCGCCGCCAGCAAACGCCGACGATTGTGGCGTCAGATGAACGACGCTCGAAACCGCCAGAGTAGTTGTGAAAGGTCACTAGGCGCGGTGCCCGCCGTGCGGATCGCCCTAGCAACCTGTTGCGCGTTGGTGGTTTAGTATTCGTTTGGGCGAATTATTGTCGGAAGATGTGTCCTTTCCGGGAATATCGGCCACAAAATTCCCGTGGAGTGCAAATTTATTTGCCTCTTTTAGAAGGTGGCGTAAGAGCGAATCTATGCGCAACAGCCTGCTAGCGATGCACTCGCGCGGGACCGGCCGGTCCGAAAAGTCGCGCACCGACCGGCGCT
Source organism: Salinivenus sp. (assembly GCA_018609755.1). Taxonomy (GTDB): domain Bacteria; phylum Bacteroidota; class Rhodothermia; order Rhodothermales; family Salinibacteraceae; genus Salinibacter. Next base: position 10,440 of record JAHENZ010000132.1, read on the forward strand.
TTGACATCAGCTCGTAGAACGCCTGCGCCCGCTCCCGCATCTCTTCGGGCGGGCGCTCTGGGAAGTCGAGGGGGACGGGGTCGTAGCGGTCGGCCATCGTGGAAGACACCGTTTTGAAAAGATGAGACGGGACTTCACCCAACCGGGGGACGGGGAACAGGATTCAGACCTCGTCTGGGCTTTGGGACGAGAGTCCAGACCAGACGAAGATCCGAGTACGCAAAAGTACGTACCCTCTTTCCTCAAACTGTGGATAACTCTTCCTCATCGCGAAAACCCAAACCCACCTTTTAAAGAAAATAAAAAATACAACATGTCAGTTTGACGATAATGTCAGCTCCACTTAGCCTAAAATCGGAATCGAGTAGGGAGTGAGGACGGGATTGGTGTCCCGTCCCCACGTCCCTCTCACACCACCGGGCATGCGTTCTACGCACCCGGCGGTTCCTCTGGATCTTTGAACCTGTATCGGCCAAGACTCGGTCACTTCCCTTCGC
>JAHENZ010000133.1 GCA_018609755.1 Salinivenus sp.
AGGTCCTCGAACCACGCCTCATGTTCGCTTTTCTCCAGAGAGGCGGGGACGTGTCGGGACGGAGGGGCGCTCTCGTCTTCAGGCTGGGCCGAATCCGTCGACTCGACGGTCCACTGGAGCGCAATGGGCGTTTGCCCGTCCCGCACGTCTTCGCAGCGGACGTCGACGTCGGTCTTCTCGTTGACCTGCTCCACAGAGGGGTCGATTACCCGCCGGCGCATGTCGCTGTGGCGCTCGTACTTGTCTTCGAGGCTGAACATCTTCCGAAACCGGCTCACCGGAATTTGTCGCGACCGCCGCTCGCCGGGCCGCTCGATCATTTTCGCAATCTCGTAGGTGCGAATTGCGTACGGAGTTGAAAGCGGAATCGCCTGGTGGAGACGATACTGCGTGAAGTGCTTCTGGAGTTGAAGAAGGTAGGGGCGAGCATCCTCGTTGAACTTCGCCTCAATCATCCCCTCCCGCGACTTGTACTTGCACGTCGAGAAAATTGGGTAGCCTTCGTAGTCCTTCTTGTCCGCACTCCAAAATTCGATCGGCTCGCGGACGAGCCGGGCTGTCGCCTCGGCCGCCTCCTCATGGATCGACTTCTGGCTCACCTGGGCCAGCTCGCGGACGTCTCGGACCGACACCCGACAAATGGAAAACGACGCTCCAGCTCACGCCTCACTCCTACCAAGCGAAAAGAGGAAAACCCGGTGCATACCGACGCTCCAATCCAACCGGGACAGGAAAAAACCATCACCCTCCTCCCCTTCTCGATGGAACGAAAAACCGGACCGATTTAGCGAAACGAGAACGTCCTCTGCCATCGGTTCAGCCCGTAGTTAGGAGGCATCAAGACTAGCGCGACTCCCACTTTTCTTCCATCTGCCGAAGTGTCTCGGAGGCAAGAACGCTCCGCTTGCCGTTCGGGTGGTGCCGCTCGGCCTCGGCCCGGGCTGCCTCGCGCAGCGCCTCGAGCGTTTCGTCGCTCAGGTCTCGCACTTCCTCCTGCGTGAGTCCCTTCAGAAACCACGTCTTTACGTCGAAGCGAAGATCGGTCTCCGAGCCGGTGTCAACGTCAACGTCCATCTGCGAGGCAGCTGGGATTTCAGTATTGCCTTCGCTCTCGCCGTTGCGCTTGACAAAGAACCGGAGCCTCTCAGCGGTCCGGCCCTCCCGCTCGACCCGGTACGTAAATTCAATGTCGGTATGCTCGGCGACCTGCTGGCGGGCCTTTTCGATGACGTGGCGCCGCAGGTCCGTAAACCGGTCGTAGCTGTTTTCCAGCCCTAAGGTCTCCCGAAACTCCTCGACGCTGATGCGCATTGCGCCGAGATCCTCCCGCATCTTGAGAAGCTCGTAGACCCGCATGCTGTGGCGGGAGGGCAGGCGGAGAAAGCAGTTCAGGCTGTACATCGTGAAGCGGTTTTTGAGCTGGAGAAGAAGCGGGCGCATCTCTTCCTCAAACTTCGCCTCGATGACCCCCTCCTGTTCGACATACCGGCACTGCCGAAACAGCGTATATGCGGTATAGACGCGGCCCCTCTCCTCATCGTAGGTGCAAATTCCGACGCTCTTCTCCACCAGCCGGTCGCAGATCTTCCGCGCCTTCCGAAAAATCTCCGTCGACGACACGCCGGCCCGCTCGATGATGCGGCGCAGAGACACCCGCTGCGTTCCGAATGATTCTTGGTCCCGGTCGATCTGGCTGATTAGGGACGCCACCACGCGGTGTTCAAGCTTAGTGAAGGGCGTTTTTGCCTTGATCATCCGGTTTGACTTGACCACCGTCTCCCGCTCCTCTACCGGCGGGGCCTCCGGGTCAACCATTTCCATAGTGCTTCAGGTCATGCTCCAAAGAAACTGAAGAAAATCAAATGCCCTTGGCTGGACCGTCCCATTTTATTCCTAAACGGCGTCAGAATCTACCAGAATTGCGCTTTGTTCGCAGAAGTCCAGGCTCTGATTGCGGTTTTTTCGCACGAATCCCTAATCTCGTTGCGGTTCCTTCGCACTCCGGGCAAAATCGGGCCGAATCGCCCACAATTGTGGATAACTCCTTGCGTTTCCTTCCCACCCCCTCCCAATCCCATTGCGGTTCCTTCGCACTTATATTGCGGTTCCTTCGCACTTATATTGCGGTTCCTTCGCACTTCCATTGCGGTTCCTTCGCACTTCCATTGCGGTTCCTTCGCACTTGTCCTCAGAAACTCCCTGGCTGCCAAAAACTTACAGCGACCTATAATAGGTAATATGTAATAATATAATATTTGTAATGGGCGCGCTTACGGGCGCGCCCGAGAAAAACATTGTGGATAACTCCGACTTGGGTTGAAGCTATCGATCGATAAAACGACAACCCTGCCTCAACGTCTCGACAGCACCCTCGGTGATCCATAGTCAGGTCACATCTGTTCCCACCTGTGGGAAAGAATCGCAAGCAGAGACGCCTTTCTCCCCGCGAGCTTCTTTCTCAAAGGCAATCGGTGTTTTCTTTTAAGCTCGGTGCTTCTCTTCGAGTACGCCAGGTAGCTGCTCCTCGATGAGACCTCTTACTGCCTCATTGCAGAGCTCATTCATGCTTTTTGCCGTCCTCTCCGCAAGGAATTTCAGTTTGAGGTGTAGCGGTTCCGGGACGCGAAGAGGATAGGTTTGCTTCACGTCCTCCCGCACCTTCTCCTCCTCTCAGGGAAATACCTCTTTGCCAGAAGTAGCCAGCCGCTCGGCCTCGCTGCTCAAGTCTCGAACCTTCTCCTCCGGCTCCTCGACACGAGCGTTGGACTGGCAAATCTTGTCAGCCTGTCGCACAATAATCTCGATCAGCGCCTGGATCCTCACGCAGCTCCTTGAGCACTTCCCGAAGATGGACGTTTCGGTCGGTGTGATCAGTTGAATCAGCCATGTCCTACCAAACTGTCTCGATAATCTTACGCGTTAGCGATGCAACTACGATACGTAATGCATCATTGACATACTTACTGCATTACTGCTAACGTACCACTAGTCCCGCACTCAACGTTGGTCTAAGTACCGCTCCAACGCAGCGATCATCAGATCTTTCATCGACAGGTCATTCTTGGCTGCCGCAATCTTAAACTCTTTGTGCAAGCTGTCCGGGAGATCCACAGTAAACCGCGTAGTGGGCTCCTTTTCGTTCCTATCGTCGTTACTGTCGTCGGAGCCAAGCTCGTCGGATAGACCGCGCGGGCCTTGCTTCTCCTGACCCCGCTCTGCTGCATCACTGAGATCGTCGCTCATTGGGGTATGTCGTTGGTGAGGTTGTCGATTATTCGGTCAGTCAACTGTTTGATCTCCTGTCTCGCCTTGTTAGCACTAGGCCGATCCAACACACTCTGCCCTTCCCCCATTGCTCGAGCGTACGCTACACGCTGGCACGTCCCTTCCCATACTGGCAGCTCAAAAGCCTTTAGAGCGTCCGACGCGGCGTCTGCGAGGTTGGTACCCACGATGGCCTGGCTGGACACTAAGGCTGCCTCAGGGCCGCCTGCAACCTCTCTGCGTGTCTGCACCAGATCCACGATCTCGCCGACGGCCCATACGTCCACAGCCGACGGACGAACCGGAATGAGCACAAGGTCCGAGGCCTTTATAGAGGAGACGTCCATCTCCGATACCTTCGCCACACCGTCAATGACCGCCACATCATAACCGTTGAGCTGCGGCAGTTGCTCGTGAACCGTCGGCCGGTCGACAGTGAAGGTGGGAGGATAGTCGTAGCCGTTTTCGATCGCGGCCTCACACCAGTCGGAAGCCGAGCCTTGTGGATCAGTGTCAATCAGCACTACCTCGTCGCCCCGGTGTTGGAAGGCACGGGCAAGGTTGGTGGCGATAGTCGATTTGCCAACGCCGCCTTTCCGGTTGAGGACCGAGACTGTCTGCATAGGCAGATGTGTTTGCTCAAGTATGAGTGCACTTACTTACTGCATTAATGCAGTGTTTCAGTATAAAACGTAAGCCCAGCCGAGAGGGGGCCGCCCGGCTGCGAGGCATACCCTACTGGGTCGCGCATCGATCGACAGATTCCCGCGCCCCGGATTCCCAAACGTCGAGAGGTTTTCCGTTTGCCCGTCTTTACCCGTCTCCATCATGTGGAGACTTAGCATCCCACTTTTTTGCCAAGGACGTGTGGCACTTGGCGCCGTGGACCGCAGGTACGAGAGCCGTCTAAGCCAGTTACTGATGTGCGAAGAGGCCTCCAAGGCCTGGATGATACAGAATGGGCGTCCTGGACCGCCAGATAATACGGCCTGATGTTTCCACACTCATAGGTCCTACGGGGGTACGTCACGGGTGTACATCACGGGGGACACCACGGAGGAATCCATCATGGGGAGTCTCATCACGGGGAGGCTCACCACGGGGGGCAGTGGTCCCAAGAGGTACCAGTGTGCCGTGATCTGTTAGCCGCAGCCACCTTGGCTGTCGCCTTGACTGGAAGCAGGTGACGCTGGAAAACGGTTCTTTAGGACACTCTTTGGACCGGGAGCAGTGAGGCGTGACGGAGAAGGTATTCGGGAAAAGTCACGCCGGAGAACAAGGCCTCGGTGGGTGGTGGATAGGGCTGCTCGGAATTGTCAAACAGACGCTGGGTGTGCCCGAAAACTGTCGGTGCAGAATTCTCTTTCGAAAGAGTCGAGAGCGCGATTCCTTGAAGTGAAAACCTCCCTTAGCGAAAGCCTTTGGGCTTCTAGACCTTATATTTAATTCCGTTATTGAACCGGTAATTTGACCCTTAGTTATTCCTTGCCGATATGCTACTATAAATGCGGCCCCTACATTCAGCTCCTCGCACACCAATGGGTGACCAACCTAGACTCTCACCGAGGTAGGAGACCTTGCCGATCGAGATCACTAAACTTGAGTGAAGCCCAATATGTTTTTTTATTCAAACTATCGAAATATGAAATTAAAACGGTCAATTTCCCATGTCCAGCCCGTCCCCTGACGACTCTATTGACGAACAGACGTAAGAGGCTCTACCGCCCACCCGAAAACGAGGAAGAGGAGACCCAAGCCCACCAGGTTCAGGGAATCACCCGAAAGTAGGTCTACCTCGATAAGACAGCAGAAGGTGTGAGCCCCTCTGACGCCAGTATTAACACCAACGGTCAACTGTGGCTGAGCCGCCAGGAGTTGGAGCGTTACGGATCGGCCCTACATGGCCCCACTCGGACTCGCTTTTACCGGAGCAGGGAGGCAGCGATGGAGAACGCGTAAACATACAAAAAGCCCGCCCTGAGAGAGACTTAGCGGGCGAGCACTTTTTTCTTTGACCAATATCTACTACGCAATATAGCAAAATCACCCCCCGGGTTGTCAAGGGAAAGATGTGAAGGGTCTGATAATCTGATACTGCAGGAGGGGACGGCCTCGCTGTGTAAGGTCCAATCGGGCAGGCCGAGAGGCGAGCCCGCGTTCCCATCGGGCTGGCGGTGCATAAAATGGGCGGAGGGAAACGACCGGA
>JAHENZ010000134.1 GCA_018609755.1 Salinivenus sp.
ACGAAGGCCTGTGCGCTCTCGCTTAAGAATCACCCCTACGTCAACGCCTCCTACCTCGCCGACGAAGGAGAAATTCGCAAGCACAACCGCGTGCACATCGGAATTGCGGTTGCTATTGACGAGGGACTCATCACGCCGGTTGTGCGGAATGCCGACCGGAAGGGCCTCACGGAGATCGCTCGGGAGACGCGCGAGCTCGCCGAACGGGCACGAAATCGCGACCTGGAGCCGGAGGAATTTGAAGGGGCGACCTTCACCACCAGTAATCTGGGCATGTTCGGCGTCGAGGAATTCACGGCCATCATCAACCCGCCGAACTCCGCCATTCTCGCGATCGGAGAAATCCGCGATACGCCGGTCGTCGAGGACGGAGAAGTCGTTCCAGGCAAGCGCATGAAAGTCACGCTCTCCTGCGACCACCGCGTCGTGGACGGGGCGCTCGGGGCGCAGTTCCTCGACAGTGTGCGTTCGTACCTGGAGGAGCCGATGAATCTGCTGCTCTAGTGGTCAGTCAAGCCGAAGGTGTCGGGTACCGAATTGAATACGCCCACTTGAATGCCGCTTCAACGGCCTGAATACCGTTCATTGATCGGCGCTCTACTCGACATGGAAAACTTGACGCACCACTAGTGGGCTTGCACAACTGAAACGCGAGAAATCGCAAATATCGTGACGCTGTTTCCGTCTGTATCTCCTGCGCGGAATATGCTCGGGATCGACCGCTGCCAGTAAACGCTGACGATTGTGGCGTCAGGGGGCCGACGCTCGAAACCGCCAGAGTCGTTGTGCAAGGTCACTAGCTATAGCCTCTGGAGCAGGAGGGACGGGGGCCGCCCGGATTGCCCCTTCGGGTCCACCGCAGTGGTGTATTGCGTATTTCGTCTTCCAGTTTTTCGATGGAGACCTCTACGGAATACGCAACACGAAATACGGACTGTTGAATCTGGCAGATCCCCAAGCGGACGGGCGTTTTATGACGGAGAGCATCGATTCCGTACGAGGCTGCTGAACTCATGACCCTGGCCCACCTATCCGATCTCCACTTTGGGCGAATTGCACATCCCGGCATCGTGGATGCGTTGGTAGACGAGGTGAACGAGCGGGCGGTCGATCTCGTGGTCTTGAGTGGGGATTTAACCCAGCGTGCGCGGCACGAAGAGTTTGCGGCGGCTCAAGACATGATCGATCGTTTTGCTCCACCCGTCCTGGTGGTTCCTGGGAACCACGACGTATATCCGTGGTGGCGTCCGTTCCGTCGGCTCGTGACGCCCCTCCGCCGGTACCAGCAGTACATCTCGTCCGATTTGGCACCGTCGTTTGCAACGGCGGACCTTGCGGTACAGGGGCTTACCAGTGCCTTCGGGGCCACAATCAAAGGCGGGCGCATTGGTCCGGAGGATCGCCAGGTACTGCGCGCGGCGTTCGAGGGAGTGAGCGAGGAGGCCTTCCGGGTACTCGTGCTGCACCATCATCTGACGGAGCTACAGTCCCTGGGACCGCACGACGTGGCTCGTCAGGCGCGAAAAACGCTTGACGCGGCGGTAGACGTGGGCGTGGAGCTCATCCTCTGTGGGCATCTTCACGTCTCGCACATCGAACCGCTGACCATCATCCCCGGCGAGCGACGAATCATAGTGGCGAGTGCGGGGACGGCCACCAGCAACCGCTGGCGTGCGTCTCACGGGCCCACCAACTTCTACAACGTCATCACGGTCGAGGACGACGCCTTCCAGATCGAAGAGCGTCGGTACGTCCCTTCAGACAACAGATTTGTCCGAGACGGCACGACCCGGTTTGAGCGGTCGGCACCGGCTGTTCCAGAGTAGGGTAGGGGTCATGCGGGGACGTCCTCGTCTGTCAGACGCTCGTGCAAGTCGGCGATCATTGCCTCCAGTTCCTCGCGCTGCTCCCGGGACTCCTGCATGTAAGCCTCCAGGTCATCCTGCATTCCGTCGATACGTTTCGTTTTCGGTTTTTGTGGAATCCGAAAGGGACACCCGTTCAGCCGAACACGTGAAATCGACCGGTCGTTGCCGTATTCTGTGATCCGAGTGTGGTACAATTCTCGTCGATATACCTTCTCAACGACCGGTCGCGTGCATGCCCACGGCCCAGACGACCGAAATCAATCAGCTCCTCAAACCCGAACTCGTGCGGATTGCCCTCCCGGGCGGTTCTAAGTCGGACGTGATCGAGGCTCTCGTTGAGCTTCTGGAAGGGCACGAGGGGGTCGACAATCTCGATGCGGTGCGGGAGGCCATTTTTCAGCGCGAGGACATGATGTCTACGGGGGTTGGGAAGGGGCTTGGACTTCCCCATGCGAAAACGTCGGCGGCAACCGAAACGATCGCAGCGTTTGCCACGACGGCCGAGTCCGTCGACTTCGGTGCGATCGACGACGAGCCCATTCGGCTGCTTTTGCTGCTGGTCGGGCCCGAGGAGCACAAGTCTCAGCACGTGAAAATTCTGGGCCGCATTTCGCGACTGGTGAGTCGAGAGTCCATTCGTGAGCGATTGATCCAAGCCCCTGATCCTGAGACGGTGATCGAGGTGCTCCGGGAGGGGGAGGCGGACTTGAGGGGGTAAATTGGCTCAAGCCGTCACTCAGGCAATTGGTTCAGTGTCGTGAGTATCTTCTCCACAATAGGAGACAGGTGAGTCCTGCGTACGGGGTCCTGAGAATTGTAGACCAGAGGGGAACGACGATTTAGAGGACAGAAATTCCAGTCACCACTATACACGCTTTAGTTGTTGTGAGCCAGACGTTTCAAAACATCAAGGGGACTTTCGACATCCTGCCGGATCCGTACACGGACGACGGGGGAACGCGCATCGCGCCCAGTGCGGAGTGGCGGTACGTGGAAGGCACGATCCGCGACGTAATGGAGCGCTACAACTTTGACGAGATCCGGACCCCGATTCTGGAGCCGACCGAGCTCGTGGCGAGAGGCGTGGGGGAGGCCACCGACATCGTGCAGAAGGAAATGTTCGCCTTCGAGCGGTCCGACACACAGTACGTCCTTCGGCCGGAAATCACGGCGCCCGTCGTGCGCTCGTATCTCCAGCATCACCTCGATCAGCGCGGCGGCGTGCAGAAGCTCTTCTACATCGGTCCCTGCTTTCGGGCCGAGCAGCCGCAGAAGGGCCGCTACCGGCAGTTTCACCAGTTTGGCGTCGAAGTTCTGGGGACATCCGATGCACGGGCCGACGCCGAGACGGTGGCCGTGATGATGGCGATTTATGACGAACTGGGCATCGAGGACATGCGGCTCCGGATGAATACTCTCGGCACGCCCGACCGTCGAGACGAGTACGTACAGGCCCTTCGCGACTACCTGGAGCCGTACACCGAGGAGCTCTCAGAGACGAGCGTGCGCCGGCTGGAGCGGAATCCGCTGCGGGTGCTCGACTCAAAGCTCGATCACGAGCAGGAAATTTTGCAGGACGCCCCGCAGCTCATCGATTACGTCAGCGACGAGAGCCGGGCCCATTACGATCGTGTCCAGCAGCTTCTATCTGATCTCGGCGTGGCGTACGTCGAGGACCCGTACCTCGTCCGCGGCCTCGATTATTACACCGAAACGACGTTCGAACTGGAAAGTCCGGATCTCGGGGCGCAGAGCGCGCTGGCGGGCGGGGGACGCTACGATCGTCTCGCGGAAGTGCTCGGGAGCGACGAGCCGGTGCCGGCCATCGGGTTCGCGGCGGGGATGGAGCGGCTTTTCCTGGCGTTGGACGCTGCGGAGGTGGAGCGGCCCGGTCTTCCGGAGCCGGACGTGTTCATCGCCGCATTGGGGGAGGAGGCCGAGCAGTGGGTCTTCCGAACGACCCAGGATCTGCGTTCGTCCGGATTGCACGTGGCGCTGGACCTCAAGGGACGGTCATTGAAGGCACAGATGCGTGAGGCCAATCGCCAGAATGCCGACTACACGCTCATCATTGGGGGAAATGAGCTGGAGGCCGAGGAGGCAACCGTCAAGGAGATGGAAGGTGGGGAGCAGGAGGACATTCCGTTTGCAGAGCTTTCGACCTACCTGCTGGATAAGTGTCGGCCGGACCGGGCGTAGCTCCTTTTGGAGAAGGACGCTTCAGAGGACGGGTCCGGTTTTCCTGGCGCGGGAGTCATGAGTTGAGGGTTATGAGTACACGGGTTAAGAGTTGATGCGTCGAGAGAGAGGAATTCCGCACTCCACAGTCCACACTCCGAACTCGGATGTATCCGCGACTGAGCGACCTCTTTATCGAGAAAACCCGCGTCAACCTCGAGTACCACCTCTTCGGGCTGACGCCCACGCAGGCGGGAATCATTTCCGTTATACTCGTGGTCGGCGGTGTGATTGGGCTCGCTCGAACGTGGGAGCGGTGACGATCCTGCTTGTTCCTGGCGGAAATACGGGAGGTGCTGCTTGTGGGCCATCAGGCGACCGGCCACGCAGGAGAGCTCCGACTGACTCGAAGTCCTGGGCGGCCGACCGCTCCTGGAGGTCATGTCGGAGAAGCGGCACCCTTTCGGCAGGAAGCAATGGAGAGGCTACCAGAAGAACGCGTACAGTGCGGCAGTGATACCCAGAATTCCGAAGGCGGCAACCTGGAAAATTGGGTCGGACTCGTGCTCCACGTCGCTGACCTCAATGGCCTTCGGATGGTCTTCACCCCGATTTTCGAGATAGGAGAGCCCTACGATCAGCGCCACGGAGATGAAGAACACGATCAGCATCCGATTCAAGAATGCAATGTTAGGCGTCAGAAACTTGAACGCAGCCGAGAGCGGAATCGACAGCACCGCGGAGACGAGTGCCGCGTTTGGGGTTGCTTTTTTCCAGAAGAGGCCCATGATAAAGATGGCCAGCACGCCCGGGCTCACAAAGCCGGTGTACTCCTGAATGTACTGGAACACCTGGTCGAGATCTGCCAACTGCGGAGCCAGGAGTGTCGCAATCACGATGCAGACCAGCGCCACGGTACGCCCGATCCCGACGAGTTTGCTTTCCGAGGCCGACTCCTCCACGTAATTGCGGTAGAGGTCCATCGTAAAGATGGTCGAAGCACTGTTCATCATCGAGGCCAATGAGGAGACGATGGCCGCCACGAGCGCGGCAAAGGCCAGCCCTCGGAAGCCGGCCGGCACGTACTGTCCGAGGAGCCACGGATACGCCTCGTCGCCTTTCGTGACGGCTGCGGGGTCGAGTGCGTACGCGACGATGCCGGGGACCACCACAATGAGAGGGAGGAGCAGCTTCAGGTATCCAGCAAAGGCGAGTCCGCGTTTTGCTTCCTTCAGGTTCTTGGCCGCTAATGCGCGCTGGATGATGTACTGGTTGCAGCCCCAGTAGAAGAGGTTGGCCACCCAGAGCCCGCCGAAGAGTACGCTCAGGCCGGGAAGGAGCTGGTAGGCATCCTGCGTGACGCCCTCATCGTTCTGGTACATCAGCTCGCCTTCGAAGAGAATCATGTTGAATCGGTTGCTGGCATCGCCCATGAGTTGGCCCAATCCCCCGACCGGCCCGGCGTCGCTCCCGCCGTAGGCGTCGAGGGCGACCCAGGTGGTGAGAAGGCCGCCGCCGACCAGGACGATCACCTGCACGACGTCGGTCCAGGCCACGGCCTTGAGGCCCCCGTAGAGGCTGTAGGCGGTGGCGATAAGAGCGAGTCCCGCGATTGACCACCACAGAGGGAGGCCCATGATCACGTTGATCGAAAGGCCCCCCATGTAGAGCACCGATGTGAGATTCACGAATACGTACACCAGCAGCCAGAAGATGGCCAGCAGCATCCGCACCCGCCCGTCGTAGCGCTGCTCCAGGAACTGCGGCATCGTGAAGATCTCCTTCTCCAGGTAAATGGGAAGGAAGAAGTACGCAATGACCAGGAGCGTGACGGCCGCCATCCACTCGTACGATGCGATCGCCAGTCCCACGCGAAAGCCTGAGCCCGACATCCCGATGAACTGCTCCGCAGAGATGTTGGCCGCTATGAGCGAAGAGCCGATGGCCCAGAAGGGAAGTGACTTGCTGGCGAGGAAGTAGTCGGAGCTACTTTTCTCCTCCCCCTCTTCCTCACGAGAGACCCAGAGCCCGAGTCCGACAATCACCAAGAGGTAAATCCCAAAAATGACGTAGTCTAGCGTCGCGAAGGGGACGGAAGCGGAGTCCATAAATCGAACGCAGTCGTGTGAGAAAGCAACGCATTACGGAGCAACTCACGCCCGGTGGGGGGAGGCCGCCACAGGAGAATAGGAGATGTGTGGGAGGGAAGCAATCAGGCTCGGTCCCCTCAGACGATCCGAGCAGTCGGGTGCCGGGAACGATCGATCCGGGACTTGAAGCGAGACACCCAAAGTTGAACCGATTCGAACGCCACGACATTCTAATTTTCGAGCAGAAGATAAGCGAACGGGACGTTCGTTACTGCTCGGGTGACGCCGTCGAGGAGCGCACCACGAGCTCTGCATCAAGCGAAATGCGCTGGTGGGTTTGTGCCCCGTTTCCCTGGATCTCCTTCATGAGAAGCTCGGTGGCCTTGTATCCCATTTCGTATTTCGGCACACGTACAGTGGTGAGGGGAATCGGAAAGTAGTCTAGCATATTCAGATCGTCGAAGCCTACCACAGATACATCTCCCGGGACCGCGAGCCCGAGTTCACGCAAGGCCTTCATTGTGCCGAGGGCCACGAGGTCGTTGTAGCAGGTGACCGCCGTGGTGGGTACGTCGTCTGAAAAATGGTCTAGTGCCGTACGGTATCCTTCCTCAAAGGAATCCCCTGTCTGTACTACGTTGTCGTCGTCGAAGATCAGGGGGGAGCGACTGAAGGCACGGCGATTTCCTTCGACGCGTTCGCTGCTGTGCCTCGAATATTCAGGACCGGCAAAGTGAACAATGTTTTCGTGGCCGAGGTCGATCAAATGGTGGGCGGCACGTGAAGAGGCTTCCACATTGTCAATGTCGACGAGATTCGCCTGGATGCCTCGGATGCCTTCGAGGAGCACGAATGGGATGTTGTTACGCTTCAACTCGAAAATGTGGGAAAGGTCGGTGTTCTCATTCAGAATGGGAGTGATGATCAACCCATTCAAATCCTTGTTTGAGAACTGATCGATGATCTGTTTCTCTGTGTCGAAATTCCCCTCCGAACTGCTCACGAAGGTTAGGTATTCTTGCTCGTTGGCGACCTCCTGGATGCCCACGAGCACCTCGGAATAGTACGGATTCTCCGCCTCCTTGATGACAAATCCGAGGCTACGACCGTTCGGGGCTCGGAAGCCTCGCCGGGCCGAGCCGCGAGGTCGGTAGTCCAGTTCCTCAATAGTGTCGAGCACGCGCTGACGAGTACTGTTCTTTACGACATCCCGGTCGTTGATCACGGCGGAAACGGTCGATTTGGAGACCCCTGCGTGGTCCGCAACGTCGTCGATCGTCACGTTCTTCATCGGGCTGGAGCGTCGGGTGAAAAGAGAAGCGGAGGGGGGACGAAGGGAAGAGAGCATCTAAAGCTCCTTCAGAGTACTGAATCGTTGGCATGAGCATCAACCATCCCTCCAAAAAGACAAATGGAAGACCAGTGAAAAATCATAATGTCACCATTTGGAGAGTTCCCTCATTTACTGAAACGCCGTTTTCCGCAACGAAGGTTCAACCACAACAGTGATTCGCACCTCCACGCTGTGAATGTAACGCCCCCAGAAGGACATCGGTGGCAGTCGAGACCTTCCGGAACGATGGAGGTGGAAGATGTCGAATGCTTTTTGCCCGCTATGTTCAATACGTCTCGTCTGCACAAGACGTTGACATTCGTTACATCGAGTAATACTCTAGTAAATGCAACGAGACGAAGAAAATAAAACCGGTTTTATCAATCAGAGCTTATCCAGAGATTTTCCCATGTGAGTGGGGCTCCTCCCATTCCATAAATGGGGGCTACACGCTTTTTTCTTAGATGGGTACCGCCACGCGTCAGTCTCGGTCTCTCCGGAGATTCGGAGCAGAGGCTTCGGAACCGCTGGCTTTTCTGATTGGGATCACACTCTCGCCACGGCTCTGAGTAGCTGTATTAGCCCGTTTTCGTACCCGTGAGATTGCGCTTTTTTTACGGACACTGTACTCCCCATGCCTTTGACTCGCCACTGCTCTTTTGGGCAGTGCTTTTTTTACGTCCTCATACTCTTTGTTTTCTTCATAGCCGCACCGGATTTGGCGAGTGCGGATGAGGCACCGGACTCGGCTGCGGTACCCTCCGAAATTCAGGACCCGGAATCACTTCGCCTCAACACGGTCGAGAGCGCCGCCGCGGGCGTGCCGTATGGACGACCGGCGGCGGCGATGGAGCAGACGCGTGCGGCCAGTCAATACTACCGGTCGCTCAACGGCCCCTGGCGTTTTCGGTGGTCGCCCGATCCACAAAGCCGTCCGGTGGGTTTTCAAAAGCCTGGGTTCGACGTGCGTGACTGGGAGCGCATCTCGGTGCCGAGCAACTGGCAGATGGAGGGGTACGGCACGCCCATCTACCTGAATACGCGTTACCCCTTCAAGGTGGACCCGCCGCGGGTGATGGGCACGCCCCCGGACTCCTTCACCACGTACGAGGCCCGAAATCCCGTCGGATCCTACCGTCGCACCTTTACGGTGCCGGATTCCTGGGACGGACGGCAGGTCTTTCTCCAGTTTGATGGGGCCGACGCCGCACTTTTCCTCTGGGTGAACGGCGAGCGGGTGGGCTATAGCCAAGGCTCCCGCACGGCGGCCGTTTATAACGTGACGGAGTATCTGCAAGAGGGAGAAAATACCGTCGCGGTAGAGGTCTACCGCTTCTGTGACGGCAGCTACCTTGAGGATCAGGACATGTGGCGGTTGTCGGGGCTCTACCGCGACGTGTTTTTGTGGTCGGCGGGCGACGGGCACATCCGCGACTTTTTTGTGCAGACCGAGCTGGATGAGCAGTACGAAGACGCAGAGTTGGAGGTGGACGTAGAGCTCCAGCGGTTTGCCGACCGGGCCGGCACCTACACTGTGGAGGCGGAGCTGCGGGGGCCGGAGGGAAAGGCGACCATCCATACCTTCTCCAGTGGTGAGCAGCGAGTGGCCCCCGGCGATTCCACCACCCTCACGCTATCGAAATCAGTAGAGGATCCGGAGAAGTGGACTGCCGAGACGCCGACCCTCTATCCGCTGTTGCTCACGCTGCGGGACGAGCAGGGGAACGTTGTCGAGATTCGCCGCGCCAACGTCGGGTTCCGAGAGGTAGAACAGCGAAACGGGCAGTTTCTCGTGAACGGAAAACCAGTGCTCCTCCGGGGCGTCAACCGGCACGAGCACGATTCGGAGACCGGTCACTGGGTGACCCGGGAGTCGATGATTCGGGACATCAAGATGATGAAGCAGAACAACGTGAACGCGGTTCGCAACAGCCACTACCCGATGCGGCCGATGTGGTACCGACTCTGCGACCGCTACGGCCTCTACGTGATTGACGAGGCCAACGTCGAGTCGCATTACTTCGGGTTTGGGGCGGACAACGCAATCGCGAGTTCGCCCGACTTTGTGGCGTCCCACATGGGACGCACCCAGCGCATGGTCGAGCTCTACAAAAATCACCCGTCCGTCATCGCGTGGTCGCTCGGCAATGAGGCAGGGGCCGGGCCTACGTTTCACAAGATGTACGAGTGGGCGAAGCAGCGCGACCCCACTCGGCCCACACTCTACCGGCACACGGGTCCCGAGTACACCGATGCCTTCAGCCCCACGTACCAGACCGTCCCCGAGATGCTGGAGTATGCTCACGGGGACCACGACGACCCCTACATTCACATCGAGTACGCCCACGCGATGGGCAATAGCCTAGGCAATTTCAAGGAATACTGGGACGCGATGGAGTCGCATCGATTGCTGCAGGGCGGGTTTATATGGGACTGGGTCGATCAGGGCCTGCGCCGCCCCGTTCCCGACAGCGTCACGAATCCGCCCGCCGGCACGTATTACGCCTACGGCGGTGATTTCGGGGATATTCCGAACGACAATAACTTCTGCATCAATGGGGTCGTGAAGGCGGACCGGACGCCCGATCCGGAGCTGCGGGAGATGAAGAAAGTTCACCAGAATGTGGACATGCAGCCTGTCAACGTTCGTAACGGGCAGGTGCGTATCGAGAACGAGTACTTCTTTACCAACCTGGACGAGTTTGAGGCCACCTGGACGCTCCGGCAGAATGGGGAGGAGGTCCGTTCCGGGACGATCGGCCGCATCGATCTCGCCCCGCGCAATCGTCGGGTCGTGACGATCGATGTCGGCGACACGAAGGGGCTCGCAGGCGAGGTCTATTTGGAGGTTTCGTTTGCACTCCCGGAGGCCACGCGGTGGGCCGAGGCCGGACACGTAGTGGCCTGGGAGCAGATGAAGATGCCGGGGACCGGGTGGGGGCCGGCACTGGTTCAGGATGGAGGAGCAGAGGGCACTCTTGAGCTGGAGCGGGAGGCCGACCGATTCGTCGTGACGACGGGGGAGGTGCACGCCGTCGTAAACCGCGAGACGGGACTGCTGACGAGCTACCAGACGGAGGACACTGAACTTCTGAGCACTCCGCTTGCCCCCAGCTTCTGGAAACAGCCCAACGACAACCAGCGCGGCAACGACTACCGGGAGCGACTGGCCCCGTGGCGCACCGCCGCCGACAGTCTCGCGGTCGATACCGTACGCGCCCACCGAACGAGCGATGGATCTGTGGTGGTGACGACGGATCTGGTGGTTCCGGTGCACGAGGCGGACGTGCAACTCCATCATGTCGTGCACGGCGATGGGCGCGTGCAGATCGACGTGCAGTACACGCCGGGGACCTACGGCGACGTGCCGACGCTCCCGCGCTTCGGCCTTGAGTTTCAGATGCCGGAGACGTTCAACCAGGCGACGTGGTACGGCCGTGGGCCCCACGAAACGTATCCTGATCGCAAGACGAGCGGCCGGGTCGCGGTCCATTCACGACCGGTGGAGGAGTGGATTCATCCGTACGTGGAGCCACAGGACAACGCCAATCGGACGGACGTGCGGTGGGTGCAGTTTGCCGACGAGCAGGGGCAAGGGCTCCAGGTCGTGGCCGAGCGTCCCATGAACGTCGCGGCCCGCCCCTACACCGACGAGACCCTTGCTGAGGCTCAGCACACCTACGACCTGATGCGGGCCGAGACGGTCACCGTTCACCTGGATGCTGGCCTGCACGGCGTGGGGGGCGACGATAGCTGGGGAGAGCGAACCCATCCGCAGTACACGGTGCCGGCAAACCATCCTCACCGTTTGCAGCTTTGGCTCCGACCGCTCTCGGACACGGAGGAGTAGCTGTCACCGTGCGGATGAGCCTCGTCCTATTTTGCCATTGGTTTTGCAAGGCAGTCGATGCCTGCGTGTCGTTCTGTTACGACTGCCGTGCGCTTCAGCAGACTGATCCAGAGATCTTTCCTTCGATGAGAACGCTTATCTCTTTTGGCCTTCTGAGTAGTCTCCTCCTCTTCGGTGGAGGGGCTGCCCTCGCTCAGCCCACCGATTCGCTCTATCACGAGAACTGGATCGACTTCAACAAGAACGGTCAGAAGGATCCGTTCGAGAATCAGGCACTCTCCACCGACCGCCGGATCGACGATTTACTCGGTCGGATGACGATGGAGGAGAAGTCAATGCAGCTTACCACCCTCTACGGCTACAATGCTGTATTAGAGGATGCGTTGCCACAGCCCGACTGGGAGCAGGAGATCTGGACGGACGGCATTGCCAACATTGACGAGCAACATAACGGCGTACGAGGGGTCGAGTACGCCCATCCGTATCCGAAACACGTTCGTGCCATTCACGAAACGCAACGATGGTTCGTAGAAGAGACGCGGCTGGGCATTCCGGTCGACTTTACGAATGAAGGCATCCGCGGCCTCACCCACTACCAGGCCACCTCCTTTCCCGCGCAGATCGGGCAAGCCAGCACCTGGAACCCGGAGCTCATCCATCAGATCGGGCGCGTCACCGGACGAGAGGCCCGGGCGTTGGGCTACACCAACATTTACTCGCCCATCCTCGACGTGACGCGCGATCCGCGCTGGGGCCGCACCGTCGAAACGTACGGCGAGAATCCATTCCTCGTGGCGACGCTGGGGGAAGCGGCCGTCCGCGGATTGCAGTCGGAACGGGTCGTCTCTACGCCCAAGCACTTCGCCGTCTACAGCGTGCCGAAGGGCGGGCGGGACGGCGACGCGCGGACCGATCCGCACGTGGCGCCGCGCGAGATGCACGAGATGTACCTGAAGCCGTTTCGGCAGGCGTTTCAGGAGGCGGGGGCGCTGGGCACGATGAGCTCCTACAATGACTGGAATGGGCTCCCCGTCACCGGCAGCCGCTACTTTCTGACGGAGCTACTGCGCGAGGAATACGGCTTTGAGGGCTACGTCGTCTCCGACAGCCGCGCCGTCGAGCATCTACACGAAAAGCACCGCGTAGAACCCGACCAGAAGGCCGCTGTGGAGCGCGCCGTCAAGGCCGGGCTCAACGTGCGGACGGACTTTTCGGCCCCGACCATGTACGCCGAACCGCTCCGCGAGGGCGTCCGCGACGGGTCCATCCCCGAATCGTTGATCGACAAGCGAGTGCGGGATGTCTTGCGGGTCAAGTTCTGGCAGGGCCTCTTCGACGATCCGTACGTCGGTCGCCCCGAGACCGTAACCGATTCCATCCGCACGGAGGGGGCGATGGACGCGTCCATTCAGGCCGCCCGCGAGTCGATGGTGCTGTTGAAAAATGAGAATGATGCGCTCCCCCTCGACGCCGAATTGTTGAGCTCCGTTCTGGTGACGGGGCCGATGGCCGAGGCGGAGGGCTACGCCGACGCGCGCTACGGCCCCAATCACCTGGACGTGACGAGTGTGCTGGAGGGCATTCGGCAGCAGGTGGGGGCGGACGTGGAGGTGACGCACGAGAAGGGTGTGTCCACCCTCGACGCCAAGTGGCCAGAGAGTGAACTCTACGACGATCCCTTACCCGACAGCGTGCAGGCCGGGATTGATCAGGCTGTCGAGGAGGCTCGGACCTCCGATGTCGTCGTTGCGGTGCTGGGGGAGAGTGAGGCCGCCGTTGGAGAAGGTCATTCTCGGACGAGTTTACAGTTGCCTGGACACCAGCGCGTTCTGCTCAAGGCCGTCCACGCCACCGGTACGCCCGTCGTGCTGGTGCTCGTGAACGGGCGTCCGCTCAGCGTGAACTGGGCGGACCGCCACGTGCCCGCCATCTTGGAGAGCTGGTACGCCGGGGAGCACAGCGGGCAGGTCGTGGCAGAAGTCCTTTTCGGAGAGATCAATCCGGGCGGTAGGTTGCCGATCACGGTTCCGAAGACGGTGGGCCAGGTGCCCTTCAACGTGCCCTACAAGTCCGGCTCGCAGGCGGGGCAGCCCGACTGGGCCGGGCGCACGACGCGGGTGCAGGGGGCACTGTATCCGTTCGGCCACGGCCTCAGCTACACCACCTTTTCCTACGACAATCTCCGGATCTCGCCCGACAGTCAGCGAGCCAGCGGTACTGTCACGGTCTCCTTCGAGGTGACCAACACGGGCGACCGGGCGGGCGACGCCGTGCCGCAGCTCTACCTTCGCGACCGGGTGAGCAGCGTCACCACCTACGAGCGCCGTCTCCGCGGCTTCGAGCGTTTGTCCCTCGATCCTGGTGAAACGAAATCTGTGACAGTGACTCTGGAACCGAAGGACCTCTGGCTCCTGGACCGCGACATGAACTGGTCCGTCGAAGGGGGAACGTTCGAGGTCCGCGTCGGCGCCTCTTCCGAAGACATCCGCCTGCAATCGACCTTCGAGATTTCGAACACGGCGACCTTCGGCAGTCCCCCGACCAACCACTGATCATTGCGTATTGCGTATCTCGTGGTTCCTCTGTTCCACGGATACGAAATACGGACCACGAAATACTCTGCCAAGCCCCACCCTCAATCCATGATCAATCGTCTTGAGGCGTCTCTCGTTATTCAATTTGTTGCTCTGCTTGCCTTCCTTCCCGGGCTGGCCGCGGCCCAGTTTGTGGAGCCAGACTCGGAGGGGGCCCCCACGCCTGCCTGGGAGGATCCGGCGGTCAACGCCATGAACCGAGCGCCGGCCCACGCCACGATGTATTCGTACTCGTCGGTCGGAAAGGCCCGAGCCGGCGATAGGAGTGAGTCGGAGCGGGTGCTTTCGCTCAACGGCACGTGGTCGTTCACGTGGGCCTCGGGCATTCCGTCTGCGCCGAAGGACCTGTCGCAGGTCGAGAGCTGGAGCGAAATCTCGGTGCCGGCCAACTGGGAAATGGAGGGCTACGGCACGCCCATCTACCTCAACATCCGGTATCCGTTTTCCCCGGTCGATCCGCCGCACGTGCCGGGCGAGGGAAATGCAGTGGGCTCGTATCAGCGTACGTTTGAGCTGCCGGAGGACTGGTCGGATCAACAGGTGACCCTCCACTTCGGCGGGGTGAGTTCGGCGTTTTACGTGTGGGTGAATGGCGAAATGGTGGGCTACAGCGAGGACAGTCGTCTGGCCGCGGAGTTCGACGTGACGTCGTTCCTGCAGCCGGGCGAAAACACCGTCTCCCTGCAGGTGCTGCGCTGGAGCGACGGCAGCTACCTGGAAGACCAGGACCACTGGCGCCTGAGCGGCATCCATCGCGAGGTGTACCTCACGGCCCGCCCGGACGCTCACATCTCCGATTTCGGGGTGCGGACGGAGCTGGATGACGAGTACGAGGATGCGGAGCTGAAAATCCGCCCGGAGCTGGAGAACGCGGCGGACGGGGATCTGGAGGGCTGGCAGGTAACGGCTCAACTCTACGACCCGCAGGATCGGGCCGTGCTCGACGAGTCTCTTTCGGTGGGGGCGCAGGAGATTACGCAGGAACAGTACCCGCAGCGAGGCAACGTCGATTATGCATTGCTGTCGGCGCAGATCGACGATCCGATGAAGTGGACCGCCGAGACGCCGCACCTCTACCGGCTGGTTCTCTCACTCCGCTCGCCCGACGGCAGTGTCGTGGAGGCGACCGGAACGAACGTGGGCTTCCGCGAGGTGGAGATCGACGACGGACAGTTTCTGGTGAATGGGGAGCCCGTGCACCTGCGTGGCGTCAACCGCCACGACCACGACGATCGGAACGGGAAGGTCGTGACGCGGGAGGACATGGTCGAGGACATCAGGCAAATGAAGCGGTTTAACATCAATGCCGCCCGCAGCGCGCACTATCCCAACAATCCGGAGTGGTACAAGCTGGCCGACAAATACGGCCTTTACGTGATTGACGAAGCCAATCTGGAGACGCACCAGCTGGGCGGGCAATTGTCGAACGATGCGACGTGGGCGACCTCCTTCCTGGAGCGTGCGGTTCGGATGGTGGAGCGGCAAAAGAACCACCCGTCCGTCGTGATCTGGTCGCTGGGCAACGAGGCCGGCAGCGGCCCCAATCACGCGTCGATGGCCGAATGGATTCATTACGCTGATCCGACGCGGCCCGTCCACTACGAGGGCGCGCAGGACTTCGAAATCGAAGGCCGAGGGACCACCGATCCGCCGTACGTGGACGTCATGAGTCGCATGTACGCCACGCCCAGCCAACTGAAGTCACTGGCGGAGCGCGAGAATGACAACCGACCGATCATGCTCTGTGAGTATGCGCACTCGATGGGCAACTCCACGGGCAACCTGCAAGAGTACTGGGACGTAATCCGGAATCAGAAGCGCGTCTTCGGCGCGTTCATCTGGGACTGGATCGACCAGGGCCTCGTCAAGACCGCGCCGGACGGAGAGGAGTATTGGGCCTACGGCGGCGACTTTGGGGAGCATCCCAACGCCGGGAATTTCAACATCAACGGGGTCGTCTTTCCGGACCGGAGCGCGCAGCCCGGACTCTGGCAGGTGAAGAAGGTCTACCAGCCGGCCGAGATTGAGGCGGTGGATGCCCGAGCGGGCGAGCTCCGGATTACGAATCGATTTTCGTTCACGAACCTGAGGAAATACAACGTAACGTGGACGCTTCAAGAGAACGGGGCTTCCATACAGGAGGGGACGCTCGATAACGTCGACATTGCGCCCGGTGAGAGCGGCACGGTCACCGTCCCCTTCGAGGACCCATCGCTCCAGCCCGGGGCCGATTATCACTTGACGGTCCGCATTCGGGAGCCGGAGGCGACGCTTTGGGCTAATGCCGGGCACACGGTGGCGTGGGGGCAGATGGACGTGCCGTTTGACGTGCCGTCCGAGGAGCGGCCCGCGATCTCCGAATTCGACGACGTCAGCTTGAATGATGGTGGAGATCGAGTGGAAGTCGAAGGCAGTGGCTTTTCCGTGACGGTGGGTCGGGAATCCGGCGCACTGGAGTCTTTGGAGTACGATGGGGAGGAACTGATCGAGCGGCCCCTCACGCCGAACTACTGGCGGGCCGAGACGGACAACGACCGGGCCAACGGCAACGGCATGGCGAATCTCCTTCGCGAGTGGGAGCACGCCGGAGAGAACCGGTCCGTCACCTCGGTCGACGCCGAGCAGGTGGCGCCGCAAGCCGTCCGGATTCGGGTTGAGGGCTCGCTGCCGGTGGGTGAATCCACGTTTACGAACGAGTACACCGTGTACGGCAATGGCGACGTGCACGTCGAGCACAGTGTGAAGAAGGAGGGAGACGCGCCCCCGAGCATTCCACGCGTGGGCCTGCAAATGGCTGTGTCCGACTCGTACGATGAGGTGGCATGGTTCGGGCGTGGACCGCACGAAAACTATTGGGACCGGAAGACGGGCGCGGCGGTCGGCCAGTACGCGCAGTCGCTCTCGGACTTCGTCACCGGCTACGTGCGCCCACAGGAAAACGCCAATCGGTCCGACGTTCGCTGGGTGGCTCTCCAGAGTGATGAAGGGGGCCTCCTGGCGATTGCCGACTCGCTCATGAGCGTGAGCGCCTGGCCGTACAGTCAGGATGACCTGGCCGAGGCCACCCACACTCATAAGCTCCCGGACCGCGACTTCACGACGGTCAACCTGGACTACAAGCAGATGGGCCTCGGCGGCAACAACACGTGGAGTGAAAAGGCGCGTCCGATGCCGAAGTATCGGCTCTCGCAGTCAGCGTATACCTACGGCTTTACGCTTCGGCCCTACCGGGCGGGCGACGGCTCAGCGGCGGAAGTTGCGCAGATGCCTGTGCCGCAAGTGGAGTAGGAGAGAGCAGGACGAGCCCACACACATCGATAATTTCTTTTCGAGACCCCCAGATTCGTTATGATGTACCGTTCGTACCTTGGAGTGCAGCGCCGAGGCCTTCTAACCGTCGGCGTATTGTTGATCGGCCTCTTCCTCCTGCCGCAGTCCACATTCGCCCAGACGGAGGACGGGTGGCAGCCGGCCGACAATCCGCTCATGACGCAGTGGGCGGACGACGTCAATCCCGAAGAGCCCCTGCCGGAGTACCCTCGTCCGAAGATGAAACGGGACGAGTGGACAAACTTGAATGGAATGTGGGACTTTCAGATTAGCGACAAGTCGGACAAAGGGGACTACAATGAGCAGATTTTAGTGCCGTACCCCGTGGAGTCGGCCCTTTCGGGAGTGAAGGAAACGGTGGGGGCAAAGAACCGCGTGTGGTATCGCCGCACCTTCACGGTTGACCCCGGGACCGACGAGCGCGTTCTGCTTCACTTCGGGGCAAGTGATTGGGAGACCCACGTGTTCGTAAACGAGCAGTACGTGGGCTCACACCAGGGCGGCTACGATCCGTTCTCCTTCGACGTCACCGACGAATTGACCGACGACGGCGAGCAGACGATTGAGGTGAGCGTCTGGGACCCGACGGACAAGGGCCGTCAGCCGGTGGGGAAGCAGACGCACGATCCCCGGAGCATCTGGTACACGGCCGTGACCGGGATCTGGCAGACCGTATGGCTGGAGACGGTGCCGGAGACCCACATTCAGGACCTGGAGGTGACGCCTCAGGTGGAGGAGGGGCGGGCCAAAATTGAGGTCGACGTGCACGGAGAGGCGGAGAATCATCAGGTGCGGGCCGTGGTGAGTACCGACGATCGCGAGGTGGCCCGTACGACCGGGGGGGCTCAGAACCGGCTCTTCGCACAGTGGGACGATCCGCAGCTCTGGTCTCCGGACAACCCGTTCCTTTACGATCTGGAGATCCACCTGCTCGACGCAGAGGGGAACGTCGTGGACCGCGTCACCAGCTACGTGGGCATGCGGTCCGTGTCGGTAGCAGAGGCGGAGGATGGGCACATGCGACTGTTTCTGAACGGGGAGCCACTCTTCCACATGGGACTCTTAGACCAGGGCTGGTGGCCGGACGGGCTCTACACGGCGCCGACCGATGAGGCGCTGAAGTACGACATTGAGGTGACGAAGGAACTCGGGTACAACATGCTGCGCAAGCACGTCAAAGTGGAGCCGCAGCGTTTCTACTACTGGGCGGACAAACTCGGCATCCTCGTTTGGCAGGACATGCCCAGTCCGGACATCGAACCCGCACCGATACCGGAACGCTCCGATGAGTCCATTCAGCAGTTCAAGGATGAGTACAGGGGCATGATCGATGCTCTTGATCACTATCCCTCCATCGTGATGTGGGTGCCGTACAACGAGGGGTGGGGCCAGTACCAGACGCGTGAGATTGTGGAGTGGACTGAGAATTACGACCCGACCCGCCTTGTCAACAACGCGAGTGGGTGGCACGACCGCGGCGTCGGCGACGTGATCGACGAGCACCACTACCCGGGGCCGGGTATGCCCGACACAGAAGACAACCGGGCGGCGGTCTTGGGCGAGTTTGGCGGTGAAGCCCTCGTCGTCGAAGACCACCTGTGGATTCAGGACTTCTCGGAAGCGCCCACGCACTACGAGACCTCGCAGTCCGAGGAGGCGCTACACAACACCTATGATCGGATGATCTCCGAGGTCGACTCGCTGAAAGACGAGGGCCTCGCGGCGGCGGTGTACACACAGACGACCGATGTGGAGTCGGAGGTCAACGGCATCATGACCTACGACCGGGCGGTCATCAAATTCGATCCGGCACACATGCGAGACATCCACAGCGCCCTCATCAAAGAGTAATCGACCCGTATGGTCGGAGGACCGATTTCTCGTCACCTGAAAGGAGACAAATGCCTAAGGGACAGTCGGTCGAAATTGAGGAGGAGACGGGGTACCCATTCGATCATGAGATCCGGTTTTCATTCTCGACCGACGAGCCAGAGGAAGAAATCGAGCTCATTCCCTACGGAGCTACGTCTCTGCGAGTGGCAGAACTGCCTGTGAGCACGAAAGAATCGTAGATCGGCTTAAGGCGTTCCTCTTTTCTGCCGGGAGACAGGACACAGGCTCGTAACGGGAAAACGCAATCGGGAGGAAGAGTCCTGTCCGGGATTACATCGGAGACGACAGGGAGCGGTTGCGCAGGCGGGACTCTAGAGAGGAGATGTCATCCTGGAGGTCGGCATCAGAGTCCAAATTGTCCTCAATCTTCCGGTAGGCGTGGATCACGGTGGAGTGATCGCGGCCCCCAAATCGGGTCCCGATGTGCGAGTACGAGGCATCCGTGAGCTCCCGACAGAGGTACATCGCGATCTGGCGGGCACGAGCCACGGCTTGCTTGCGGGATCGGGACAGAATGTCGTCTTCCGACAGCCGAAAATAGTCGGCCACCTGCTCAATGATGTCGGCGGCGTCGAGCGACGTGGGCTCCTCGTCGGTGTGCTCGCGGAGATACTGGCGCGCGGTTTCGAGGTCAAGCGTGCCGTCGTCGAGCTGCACGAGGGCTGTGAGCCGCGTGAGCGTCCCTTCGAGCTGGCGCACGTTCGAGTCGATGCGCTGGGCGATGAGCTCCAGCACCTTCGGCTCTACGTCGATGCCCTGTCGGGCGGCCTTCCGCTGGAGAATGGCGATGCGCGTCTCGAGGTCGGGGCGCTGGATGTCGGCACTCAGGCCCCACTGGAAGCGTGACAGGAGGCGTTCTTCAATCCCGGGAATCTTGGCCGGGGGACGGTCGGCACACAGGAAGATTTGCTTGCCGTTCTGGTGCAGGTCGTTGAAGATGTGGAAGAACTCTTCCTGGGTTTTTTCCTTCTCCCCGAAAAACTGCACGTCGTCTACGATGAGAAGGTCGGCTTGCCGGTAGTAACTAGAAAAGGCGGCAATCCGGTTTTCTCGAACCGACTGCACGAATTGACTCGTGAAGCGGTCACTGGAGACGTAGAGGACGTGTTCGGCGGTGTTGTGCTCTAGGGCATAATTCGCCACGGCCTGGGCCAGATGCGTTTTGCCGAGTCCCACGCCGCCGTACACCAAGAGCGGATTGTAATTCGTGCTTCCAGGCTCCTCGGCCACGGCAAATGCGGCACTCCGGGCCAGCCGGTTGCCGTCGCCCTCGATGAACTCGTCAAACGTGTATTCGGGCCGCAAATGCTCCTGCGCCTTCTGGTAGAGCGCGGAGCGCTCGTCCGCCGATCCGGCCCCCGCCCGTTCAATGCTCGCCATCTCCTCCGGCGTCGGGGCGGCTTCGCCCGCAACGTTCGGCGTCGATTCCGCGTCTGATTGAGGCTGCTGAGACGACGCGGGGGACCGATTGCTGGGCGAAGAGTCGGAGGGGGACGACTGCGTGGAGCGAGAACGAGAAGTTCGCTGCGGGGAGCGAGGCGACGAGGACGACGACGCCGAGCGGTCGGAGGAGGCCGACGGCCGGGCCGAGGAGGAGGGAGAGTGATCGCCGGCCGAGGAGGAGTCCGTTGCGGAGGACTCTGACGGCGGAGGGGAGGATGAAGAATCTCCCGCGTCTTCAGGCTCCGTCACGATTTCATCGGGACGCTCCGATTCCGGTGTGACTTTAAACTCGATGTCCGTCGGTTCGCCCACCGCTTGCGTGACGGCCTGGCTGACCTCCTTGTTGAACCGACTGCGCAGATACTGGATGCCGAAGGGCGTCGGGACCTGAAGCGTCAGGGTGGGGGTGCCTCCGTCGGTGTCGAGGGAGAGCGGATCGATAGGGTCGAGCCAGTTGCGAACCGTCCGTTCGGGAAGGGAGTCGCGCAGATCAGAAAGGGCAGTGCGCCAAGCGTCGGAGGCGGACGGAACCATAGAGATCGTAGACGGGCCAAGCGTTCGCGATGGACAGCGAGATGGCGCCGGGGCCATGCCCAAATCGACGCGTCCATAACGTAGACCTGAGTCATCACCTTCGCAACCCCATCCTGGGAAAATTTATACACGGACGGCCGTGCGCCGCTCAGGCCATATTGCTACGAGAAATCTTCGTTCGGGTCCCCGAGAAATAGCGGTCCCACTTGCGCTGTGCTCAGAGGAACGAGTCCGAGATTTCGGATGACACTCCGGACCTTGAACACCTTACGGAAAAATTTACTCGCACAACTTCATGCTATATGCGTCCTTCAGATCATACATATGCGTCCTCCGGATAATAATTGACGGGGACTCATCCGAAGGGCGGAACCGATTGGGCTGCGATGATCTATTCCCGAAGAGATGATTTCCCTCAACTGATTCCGCTTTACCATCGAAGACGAACCAATGTCGAATGCGTCCGAATCATCGCCCCTCGTTTCTGACGCGCGTGCTATTTTCGAAGCCGCAGTACGTAGAGTACAGGCAGACCAGTTGCTCGCGGCGAGCGAGCCCGACCACTGGGCACCGAAGGCCGTGTCTGAATACGACTCCGTAAAGGGTGTAGGGATGGGGAAGGCCGCTATGGCCATGGCCGGAGTACTGGAAGATCAACATGCTGGGCTCGTGGGGGAGGGGACCGTCGTCGTCCCAGACGGATACCCAGAGACGTACCCTGAGCGACTTCCGCCTCCCGAAACCATTCGAGTGATGGAAGGTGGGCACCCGCTCCCGACCGAGAAGAGTGCCCGCGCCGCCCGCCGGATGCTGGAGCACGCGCAGGGG
>JAHENZ010000135.1 GCA_018609755.1 Salinivenus sp.
TGCCTTCCTGCAGGAGCGGCGTGCCACGGATGCCGACGGCAAAAACTGGCTCTTTTTCGGCGAGCAGCACAAAGACACGGACTTCCTCTACGAGGACGACCTGAAGGGCATGAAGCAGGACGGCACACTCGACCGCCTGGACACGGCGTTCTCGCGCGACCAGGACGAAAAGGTGTACGTCCAGCACCGCATGCTCGACCAGTCCGACCGCCTCTTCGGCTGGCTCGAAGAGGGGGCAGCCTTCTACGTGTGCGGCGACCGGACGCACATGGCGAAGGACGTGGATGCGGCCCTGCACCGGATCGTTCGGGACGAGGGCGACATGTCCGAAGACGAGGCCGAAGACTACGTCATGACGCTGAAGAAAGAAGGACGGTACGAGCGGGACGTGTACTAACTCCTCTTCAGATCTCTCCTCCGTTGCTGTAGGGACGACCGGCCGGTCGTCCCTACATGATCGTTGGCAGAGAAAGTTAGATACATACACGCCACTTAAACGGTCGCCTCTTCCGCTTTTTCTGATTAGGACCAAACGTGATGAGCACGCCCAAGACGGCCAAATCGACGTGTTGTTACTGCGGGGTGGGGTGTGGCGTGGAGGTGGAAAAGTCCGCCAACGGCCAGATCTCCGTGAGCGGGGATGAGGACCACCCCGCCAACCGGGGCATGCTTTGCTCCAAGGGGCGCAATCTCCACCAGGTCGTCATGGACCGGGAGGATCGACTGCGGCACCCGCAGATGCGGCGGAATGGCGAGCTGAAACGGGTCGATTGGGACGCCGCCCTCGGCCACGTCAGCGACAAATTTCGGTACCTTCTCGACACCGAAGGCCCCGACTCGGTCGGCTTCTACGTGTCCGGCCAGTTTACGACTGAGGAGTACTACGTGGCCAATAAGATGATGAAGGGGTTCGTGGGGGCGAACAACATCGACACGAACTCCCGGCTCTGCATGAGCTCGGCCGTCGTCGGCTATCAAGAAGTCATTGGCGAAGACACGCCGCCCATCAGCTACGACGACATTGAGGAGTGCGAGTGCTTTCTGATTGCCGGGGCCAATCCGGCGTTCTGCCATCCCATCCTCTTTCGCCGCATCGAGCGGCATAAGGAGCAGAATCCGGACGTGACGGTCATCGTCGCGGATCCGCGGGAGACGGACACGTGCTCAATTGCCGACCGGCACCTGCAGGTGCGGCCCGGCACGGACATAACGCTCTTCAACGCCATCGGCGCCCACCTGCTGGAAAAGGGTCTCATCGACCGCCCCTTCATTTACGAGCACACGGACGGCTTCGGGGCACTGGAGTCGCATCTCCGCAACGTGGACATCGGCGAGGCGGCCGACACCTGCGGCATTCCCGAGCGCGACATCCGCGAGACGGCGGAGGACATCGGGCGCTCGGAGACGTTCATGTCGATGTGGGCGATGGGGCTGAACCAGAGCGAGCAGGGGACCGAAAAGAACCTGGCGCTGCTGAACCTCTCCCTTCTCACCGGCCAGATTGGCAAGCCCGGGTCCGGCCCCTTTTCCCTCACCGGCCAGCCCAACGCGATGGGCGGGCGCGAGGTGGGCGGCATGGCGGGCAAGCTGGCGGCCCACCACGACCTCTCCGACCCCGACGACCGGGCCCACGTAGCGGACTTCTGGGGCGTAGACGAGATTCGCGGCGAGCCCGGCTACTCGGCCACCGAGATGATCGACGCGCTGGAGGCCGGCGACATGAAGGCCGTCTGGATCATGTGCACGAACCCGCTGGTGAGCCTCCCGGACGCCGACCGGGCGGAGCGCGTGCTGCGCGAGGCCGACCTCGTAGTGGTGCAGGACATCTCCCAAAATGCCGACACGGTGGACGTGGCCGACGTGGTGCTGCCCGCCGCCGGGTGGCTGGAGAAACAGGGCACCATGACGAACTCGGACCGGCGCATCAGCTACCTGCCGAAGATGGTGGATCCGCCGGGCGAGGCGCGGCCCGACGCCTGGATCCTCTGCGACTTTGCGGAGCGGATGGGCTGGGGCGAATCGTTCGACTACGACGACGAGTCGGAGATCTTTGCCGAGCACGCCGCCCTTACGAAGGGCACCAACATCGACATCAGCGGGCTCAGCTACGAGCGCCTGCAGGAGGAGCGCACCGTACAGTGGCCCTGTCCGTCGGAGGATCATCCCGGGACGGATCGGCTCTTTGAGGATCGCCGCTTCTACACCGACAACGAAAATGCCAAGCTCTATTCCGTCCTCGGCGAAGAGGCGTCCCAGGAGACCTCCGACGACTACCCGCTGGTCCTCACCACGGGCCGCGTCCGCGACCAGTGGCACACGATGACCAAGACGGGCACCGTCAACCGCCTCAAGCAGCACGTCGACCAGCCCCGGCTGCAGATGCACCCGAGCGACGCGGA
Source organism: Salinivenus sp. (assembly GCA_018609755.1). GTDB lineage: Bacteria > Bacteroidota > Rhodothermia > Rhodothermales > Salinibacteraceae > Salinibacter. Next base: position 2,400 of record JAHENZ010000135.1, read on the forward strand.
CCTGCTGGACGTGGAGGACGGCGAGACGATCACCGTGGAGAGCCGGCAGGGCGAAGTGACGGTGAACGCGGAACTCAACGAGCGCCTCCGACCCGGCGTCGTCTTTCTGCCGATGCACTGGGGCAAGAAGCTGAACGGCGCCAACGGTCGGGCAAACACGCTGACCCGGCAGGACCTGGATCCGAAGTCGAAGCAGCCGGCCTACAAGTACACGCCGGTGCGGGTGGAAAAGACATCGAAAGAGAAGGAGCGCATTCTCGTGGTGGGCGGCGGGGCGTCGGCGCGGCAGTTCGTGGAGTCGTACCGCGAGCACAACGAGGAGGACGAGGTGGTGGTCTTCGGGCGCGAGCCGCACGGCTTCTACAATCGGGTACTGCTGCCGGAGTACATCAGCGAGCATCGGGACTGGGAGAGCCTCCGCACGGCGGAGGACGACATTGAGGATCGACTTGACATCGATGCGCACTGGGGCACGGAAATTATTGAGCTCAGCCCCGAGACGCAGGAGATCCGGGACGACACCGGGGCCATTCACGGCTACGACCAGCTCGTGCTCTGCACCGGCAGCCGCGCGTTCGTGCCGCCGGGCGTGCCCATCAAGGCCGACGGCATCTACACGCTTCGCACGCGCCACAACGCGGATCGGATCAAGGAGGCGGTGGATCCGGGCGACCCGGCGGTGGTGATGGGCGGGGGGCTGCTCGGGCTGGAGCTGGCCGCGGAGCTGAACCGGATGGACGTGGACGTGACGATTGTGGAGCTGGCCGACCGGTTGATGCACCAGCAGATAGACGAGCCGGCGAGCACGCTTCTGCAGGACGAGCTGGAGGAACGAGGCATCGAGGTCATCACGGAAGACCTCATTGACGAGTATCTCGGCGACACCCGAATTAAGGGTGTTCGGACGCGGGAGGGGCGCGAGTTTCGGTGCGAGGCCCTCTTCGTGGCCGTCGGGACGCGCTGCAACAAGGAATTGGCCGAGCAGGCCGACCTGGAGACCGACCGCGGCGTGATCGTGGACGACCACCTGAGGACGAGCGATCCCAACATTTACGCCCTCGGGGAGATTGCCGAGCACGAGGGACAGCTCTACGGCATTACGCCGGTGGCGCAAGAGCAGGCCGAGATTGCGGCGAAGTACATCGCGGGCGATCCGTGGAGCACGTACGACGGCTCGGTGCTCTTCAACATCCTCAAGATTCACGGCCTTGACGTGCGCTCAGCGGGCATGGTGAACGTGCCGACGGACGAGGACGGGAACGAGAAGGAGGGCTACGAGGAGGTCATGTTTTTCGATCGTGCCCAGCGGGTCTACCGGAAGTGCGTAGTCTACAACAACCGGCTCGTAGGCGTGGCCCTCATCGGCGACGGGTCCGGCTTCAACGAGTATAAGCGGATGATTGAGGAAGGCATTGAGCTCAACGAGAAGCGACGCGAGCTGCTGCGAGCAGGGAGCGGCGGCGAGTCTGAACCCATGAAGGGTGAGCTCGTGTGTAGTTGCAATCAGGTGGGCACCGGCAATCTTGAGGAATGCATCGGCGACGGCTGTACGGACCTCGAGGAGGTGAAGGCCGAAACTAAGGCGGGCACTGGCTGTGGAAGCTGTATTCCGGAGTTGAAGATGATGCTGGCAGAACAGCAGGAGAACGAGTCGGAGCAGCCGGTGGCAGCAGCGGTCTGAGCCTGTTTCTATCTGCGTGGATGAGTTGACCGCCGACGGGGGACGACCGACTGCCGCTACTATGACATCAACTTCGCAGCCATCGCCGGTATTTGTAGGGCGGGTGTGTAAAGGGATAAATGTGCTGTCCACGCCCCTTCGGTCACACATCTATATTCAACCCTCGTAGGGAGGACCAGCAACAAGAACTTGTCAGTGGTCGGCGGTCCGCCGTCCGCGGTCGTTCTGACAGGAGCACGTACGCCGCAACGTTGATTCACTAGTACGAAGAACATGCCCGTCCCCCTTCCCCAAACTGCACAGGACGCGACGGCAGCCCAGCCTGCCCCCCTTGAGAACGGGCGCACGTCGATCCCGACCGACCAGTTTGGTCGGCGCCTGCGCGACCTGCGCATCTCGGTCATCGACCGGTGCAATTTCCGGTGTGACTACTGCATGCCGATGGAGACCTACGGGGAAGACTACTCCTTTCTCGATCCCGACCACTACCTCTCGTTCGAGGAAATTACGCGGCTGGTCCGGCTGTTTTCACGGCGCGGCGTGGAGAAAATTCGGATTACCGGGGGGGAGCCGCTGTTGCGCCCGAACCTGGAGGAGCTGATCCACGAGATCGCTATGGTCGAGGGCATTCAGGACATCGCCCTCACCACGAACGGATATCTGCTGGCCGACCAGGCCGACGCCCTCGCCGAGGCGGGACTGCACCGCGTCACCGTGAGCCTCGACGCACTCGATCCGGAGCTCTTCCGCGAGATGAACGGAGTGGGCAAAGGGCCGGAGCCCGTGCTGGAGGGCATTGAGGCGGCCGACCGGGCGGGGCTCAATCCGATCAAGATCAACACGGTCGTGCGCCGTGGGGTCAACGACGAGTCGGTATTGCCACTCGTGCGCCACTTCCGGGGCACGGGCCGCATCGTCCGGTTCATCGAGTACATGGACGTGGGCACGCGCAACGGATGGGACCGGTCGGAGGTGGTGCCGTCCGCGGAGCTCAAGGAGCGCATCTCGGACGAATTTCCCATCGAACCACTCGACCCGAACTATCCGGGCGAGGTCGCCAATCGATACCGATTTCTCGACGGCGAGGGAGAGATTGGCTTTGTCTCCTCCGTCACGAACCCCTTCTGCGGCAACTGCACGCGGGCACGCCTTTCCACGGAGGGTGCCCTTTACACCTGCCTCTTCGCGACCGACGGCACGGATTTTCGGGCGCTCCTGCGCGACGGGGCGACGGACGCCGCCATTCTCGACCGCATCGACGCGGTGTGGGGCGAGCGGGACGATCGATACTCCGAACGGCGCAGCGAGGAGGCCACTCAGCCCGACGACCGCGTGGAGATGTACGAGATTGGAGGGTGATCTCGTTGGGGCGTCGCTGTGGCGGAGTCGCATGCGGAGCAGATCGCTGGCGCCGAGAGGGGAAGTAGCGGGCTCGCGGTGGGTAGTGGATAGTTGAACGTTCGGTGGGTCGACGAGTAGAGAGACCCGAGGGCCCAACGGACGCTGGGACTCGATTTTTTTCGTCTACCATCTCCATCGAACCCGCTGTGATGAGTACGCCAGACGGTCCAACGACAGCACCGCAGGCCACGACGGAGGCTCGTTCCGTTCAGGTCCAGTACTACGCCCAACTTCGCGAGGACGCCGGGCGATCGGAAGAAACCGTGCAGTCCACCGCAGGCACGGTCGACGAGTTGTTTGAGGAGTTGAACCGGCGCTACGACTTCTCCGTCGCGAAGGACGACATGCGCGTGGCCGTCAACGACTCGTTTTCCGACTGGGAAACCTCCCTCGATTCTCAGGACCTCGTCGTGTTCATCCCTCCCGTCGCCGGCGGATAGTCCCATGCTATTTTCTATTACCGACCATCCCATTCGTACCCAGAAGCGAAAGCGCGATCTGGAATCCCTAGAGGCGGGGGGCTACGTCGAGTTTGAGGGGCGGGTGCGCAAGCACTCGCACGGACGAGAGGTGCAGCGGCTCGACTACGAATCCTACCAGACGCTCGCCGAATCGGAGGGGCGTGAGCTCCTGCAAGAGGCCCTCGATCGGTTCGACGTGATCGATGCGGCGGCCGTCCATCGGGTCGGCTCGCTCGACCTGGGCGAGGTGGCCGTTTGGATTGGCGTCGTGGGCGTGCATCGGGCAGATGCCTTCCGGGCGTGTGCCTTCTGCATTGACGAGATTAAGGCACGGGTGCCGATTTGGAAGCGGGAGGTGTACGCGAACGGGGAGGCGGAGTGGATCAATGGGTGCAGTGGACACGGATCGGTGTTCGCCTCGGACGAGGCCGTCGCTCACAGTCACGAGTCGTGAGGAGAGGTTGTCGCTGTCGAACGCCTCACCAAGTCTTCCTCGCAATCCTAGAGAATCATGAACGTAACCGGCTTCGTGTTGGCGGGGGGGCAAAGTCGGCGCTTTGGGGAGGACAAGGCGCTGTACGAGGTTGAGGGAGCGCCGCTCATCCAGCGTCCGATCGACTGCCTCCTGACGTGCTGCTCGTCCGTCTTGGTCATCGCGAAGGCGCCGGACGACTATCGCTCGCTCGGGGTGCCGGTCGTGACGGACGCGCACTCGCAGCAGATGCCGCACGTGGGCGTGCTGACGGGGCTGGAGGCAACGGAGACGACGTGGAGCGTTTTCCTGGCCTGTGACATGCCGTCTATGACGGTCGACGCGATCGAAATGCTTTGGGCCGCTCGCGATTCCGGCGGAGCCCGGGCGCCGCAGGCCGTGGTGCCCGTCACCGACCACGGGCCGCAGCCCCTCGCGGCGTTCTACTCGACCGACGCTCGTTCCGCCCTCCGACAGGCGATTCGGGAGGAATGGTCCATGAAGGGCTGGTTGTCGGAGCTGCGGGTGCGGACGGTCCGCTTCGAGGACGAAACGCCCTTTCGTAACGTGAACCGGAAGGAGGATCTGCCTGCTTCCAATGCTTAATCGTGGCCGGGCCGACGCCCACGCATCAAACCGGTTCTCGCTATCCGAATGGAGCGGGGCCGTGGGCGATCTGGGGACGACGCTTCCCATCGCCTTTGCCCTGGTACAGGCCAGCGGGTTTTCGCCGGGGCGCCTCTTCCTGTATTGGGGGCTCGTCTACGTCGCAACCGGGGCCTACTACCGCGTCCCGGTGTCCGTGCAGCCGCTCAAGGCCATGGCGGTCATCGCCATCAGTTCGGGACTGAGCGCTACGCTCCTGTCCACGACCGCCGTCTTCTACGGCGTCCTGCTCCTCGTGCTTACCGGCACCGGGCTCATCAAGAAGATCTCGGAGTGGTTCTCGCCGGGCATTGTCCGCGGCGTGCAGCTTGGAATTGGGCTCCTACTGGCAGAAAAGGCCCTCGGCCTCATCGGGGACCATTCGCTGTACCTCGGCAGCACGGTCGGGTCCACCACCGCCGTCGTTGCGTTGACGATCGGCGTGCTCGGGCTCGTGGCGCTGGGGCTCCGGTATCGGGTGCCCGTGGCCCTGTTCTGCATTGGGGGCGGCATCCTGGGGGCGTTTCTGCTCGGGGTCGGGAGCACCGCTCCGTCGGCCAACGGGCCGCTGGTCCACCTGTCACTGCCGGACTGGACGCAGTTCGGCAACGTGCTGATGCTGCTCATCATTCCGCAGTTGCCGCTCACGCTGGGCAATGCGGTCTACGCCGCGAGCGACGCGTGCCAGCGCTATTGGCCGGACCGCAGCGGCCGCGCCACGCCGTCCCGGCTGGCAGCTTCCATTGGGGGAAGTAACGTCCTCATCGGGCTGCTGGGCGGCTTCCCGATCTGCCATGGGGCGGGCGGCATCGCGGCCCACGAGCGGCTGGGGGGACGAACCGGCGGCACAACCATTATTCTCGGCAGCGTCCTACTGGCGCTCGCCCTGATTCCCGGTGCAAGCCGAGTCCTGTTTCTGATTCCGGTCCCCATCCTCGGCGCCCTGCTCCTGTGCGACAGCTGGGCCATGATTGCCGTTCTTCGTGAGAGCGTCGATCTTCCGCAGGTGGTGGTGACGTGCACCGTGGCTGTGCTTGGATGGACCACGCATCGTCTTACCCTGGCCGTGGGCGTGGGACTTGTTGTGGAACGTCTGGTGGGCAGGTCTGCGTTGCGCTACGGGCTGCTTCGGCTCCAGCGATTTGTGGTCCAGCAGCCCATCGTTCAGGGGTTCACGAACGACTGATTGGACACGTCGTCTTCTTCGACACGATGCGCCCACCAATTCGTTCGAACGGATCCTAATACTAACTACAAAAGAGGATTGTGCACTTCGCTACGGATGTTTTGGAATGAATCGTCGCGAGGCGCCACGCGGGATGACCTTCGGCCCCGCCTCGCGACGGGCGTCCCACTCTAGACAGACTGATGAGATGCACAACGATCCTTGGTCGCTGGTATACCATTTCCGCAAGTTATTGTAGGACCCCTCATTTTTTGAGCGGGGACGATCTTTCTAACCGTCTACACGAATCGGTATGATCAACGTCAGTCACAAGAGCCACACGCTCCGCTACGCCCGGGCCGAAGGTCTGTTGCGCGCCGGGCCGGACGTGCGGGAGCGCCTCCGCGAGAAGTCGATTCCCAAGGGCGACGTGGCGGCCACCGCCCGTGCCGCCGGCATCGACGCCGCCAAGCGCACCTCCGAATGGGTCACGTTCTGTCAGACGCTGCCGCTCGACTGGGTGGACCTGAGCTTCGAGGTGGTGGACGAGGGGCTGAAGGTGACCGCCGAGGCGCAGACGGTGTGGAAGACGGGCGTGGAAATTGAGGCCATCACGGCCGTCTCTGCGGCCCTCCTCAACGCCTACGACATGTGCAAGCCGCTGGCCGACGACCTGGAGATGTCCGAGGTCAAGGTCGTGGAGAAGCGCGGCGGGTCGTCGGACTACCAGCA
>JAHENZ010000136.1 GCA_018609755.1 Salinivenus sp.
GGTGGATCATGATGCGGGCGTTGGGGAGGGCGGCGCGCTGGCCGTCCGCACCGGCCGCCATCAGAACGGCTCCCATCGATGCGGCCACCCCCACACAGATGGTGGAGACGGGCGAGCCTACGTACTGCATGGTGTCGTACACGCCGAGACCGCTGTAGATAACACCGCCCGGCGAGTTGACGTACATCTGGATGGGCTTTTCCGAGCTCTCGCTGTCCAGGTACAGGAGCTGCGCCACCGTCAGGTTGGCAATTTGGTCGTTGATCGGGGTGCCCACGAACACAATGCGCTCCTTGAGCAAACGGCTGAAGATGTCGTAGGCCCGTTCTCCCCGGGTCGTTTGCTCGACGACCTTCGGTACAAGGCCCCCCGTCGGCTGGTCTTCGCTTTCTCCCGAACCGAGACCGCTCGGTAGGGACGAAAGGCCTTGACTAAACTGCATGAAGTCGTCGACGCTGGCCATGGCGCTGCTTCGTTGTGTTTAATAGGAACGTGCGGACTCATCAACTTAATCGGAGGGGGACAGTTTCTCCGAGGACGAAAGAGGTCGTAACGTCCTCAACAGTCCGCCTGAATGTCCCCGAGGGAGATGTCCCCTCTGCAGTACGGAGCGGGCGCTTTGCAGTACGGAGCGGGCGCTTTCCCGTAACTTCCGGATGACGGAAGGCGCGTCGGCACCGTTCTCGCTGATTGACAAAAGGGGCTGTACACGGACCTGAACGCTTGCCCGTCAGATCGCACAGTACTTTGAAGCGGGCGTTTCAGTTCAGATCAGGAACGGCCGCCACGTCGTGACTTCGTTGCCCATACGATCGGGCGGACGTGGTGCGCTGTGCGGAATTGACCAGAGGCGAGACCGTTGGACGAGCGAAGAACGTGAACGTAAGATTGCATCTTTTGGAAGGAGGATACGTACAATCAGAAGGTGTAATTGTAGGAAGGTCGAGAACCTGTACAGAAGTGCAGAGCAGCTTTTTTATCAGTCGATTGCGCCGCTATGCTTCGCTCCACAGCTGCCCTGGTCTTGCTGCTTCTCGGGGGGCTCCGCCCGGCGCAGGCTCAGACCTCTCCTAGTGAGGCTGCTCCGGACTCGACGGAGCCCTGGCACGAGGACGCCTGGACGCACATTGTGACGAAAGGTGGGGTGCAGTTTGCCTATCTGTTCTATCGCAAGGCCGACAATGTGAACAACGGCGTCGTCATTCGCCTTCGCAACACGAACGACACTACCGTCCGCTACGCGTTTACGATCATCTTTCGTGGTCCCGAAGGAGAAGCGACCGCCCAAGCAAACGGGCGCCTCCGGCCGGGGGAAATGAAGACGGGGGAGGAAGATGGGCTCTTCTGGGTTCCGTTCAAGGACGGTCGGCGGGTCGGGGAGGTGGGACTCCGGGGAATTGACGTGACGCCCGGGTCCGATGGCCACTCGCCGCCACGGGGTTAAGGCTCCGTGGAGATTGAGCGGGGGACAGGCGTGCCGAAAACTGTCAAGGGAGATTCTGCGTAACGAACGCGCTGTCCCCAAGCCGTTTGCCGTTTGTTGAATTAAGTTTGACGTGTGCCGTGAGTACGACTGACGTATCGACCGCTTCTCCCCCCGAGCCGGAATCAGTGGACAAGAAGTTGAAGAAGGAGGTAGACAAGCGGCGGACCTTCGCCATCATTAGCCACCCGGACGCGGGAAAAACGACTCTCACCGAGAAGCTTTTGCTGAAGGGCGGTGCCATCCACGAGGCCGGCGAGATCAAGGGGCGCAAGGCCGACCGCTTTGCGCTCAGCGACTGGATGACGATGGAGAAGGAGCGAGGCATTAGCGTGACCTCTTCCGTGATGCAGTTTCCGTACCGGGGCTACGAGATGAACCTGCTCGACACCCCGGGCCACCGCGACTTCTCGGAGGACACCTATCGGGTGCTCACGGCTGCCGATAGCGTCATCATGGTCCTCGACAACGCAAACGCCGTCGAGCAGCAGACCGAGAAGTTGATGGAGGTCTGTCGGATGCGGGACATGCCCGTCATCACGTTCGTCAACAAGATGGACCGGCACGGGTTGCCGCCGCTCGACGTTCTGGAGGACATCGAGCAGGAGCTCGATCTGGAGACGGTGCCGCTGTCCTGGCCCATCGGGATGGGCGACCGGTTTCGCGGCACCTACAACCTCTTCCGGGACGAGCTGCATCTTTTCTCGCACGCGGACATGGATGGGGAGCACGAGCGCCTGCCCATCGAGGACCTGGAGGATCCCCAGTTGGACGAGGTGCTCCGCGACCAGGCCGACGATCTGCGCTTTGACGTGGAGCTGGTGCGCGAGGCGGGGAATGAGCTCAACATGGAGCAGTACCGCGACGGAAAGCAGACCCCGGTCTTCTTCGGCAGTGCCCTCAGCAACTTCGGCGTGGGCGACATGCTCGATACCTTTGTCGAGATTGCTCCGCCGCCCCAGCCACGGCCCACGGTGACCCGCACGGTGTCGCCCTACGAAGAGGACTTCACCGGCGTCGCGTTCAAGATTCAGGCGAACATGGACCCGAAGCACCACGACCGCATGGCGTTCGTGCGCGTCTGCTCGGGCCGCTTCGAGAAGGGCATGGAGGTGATTCACCATCGCACCGGCGAGACCATGCGCCTCAATAACGCCACCACGTTTATGGCACAGGACCGAGAGGGCGTGGATACGGCCTATCCCGGGGACATCATCGGCATCATGAGCCACGGGCGCGTCAAGATCGGCGACAGCTTCTCGGCCAGTGAGCCGCTGCACTTTACCGGCGTGCCCAGCTTTGCGCCGGAGCACTTCCGGAAGGTGCACCTCGACGATCCCTTCCGCTCAAAGCACTTGGGCAAGGGCTTGAAGCAGCTCAGCGAAGAGGGGGCCATTCAGGCATTCCGTCCGGTGCGTGGCAACGACTACATTCTCGGGGCCGTAGGCGAGCTGCAGTTCGACGTGACGCTCGACCGGCTGGAGGACGAATACAACGTGGAGGCCCACCTCACGGGCGCGCCGTACACCTGCTGCCGGTGGGTGCGCGGGCCGTCTGAGGATTTGGAGGACTTCCGCAGCAAGAATCTGGATAATTTATTTGAGGACGCGGACGGCGATCTCGCATATCTCGGCCTCAGCGACTACCGGCTGGAGCGGACCGTGGAAGAGTGGCCTCGCCTCACGTTTGCTTCCACCAAGGAACACACGTCCGAGCAGGAATGAATTTGCTGGGTGTATCCTCCGTCGCGATTTCAGGGGGACTACTGGAAGGGGAGAAGAAGTGTTTTGTGTTGAGTATCTGTGTTGCATCTGATCGACCGGCGTGCAGATGTCCGACCCGCTTCTGATTGCAGGCGTTCTCATCTCCTGCTTCGTTGCGTACAACATCGGAGGATCCACCACGGGGCCTGCGTTCGGCCCGGCCGTGGGAGCGAACGTGCTCTCGAAAGGAGCAGCCGGGGGGCTGATGGGCGTGGCCTTCTTTATCGGGGCATTCACGATCGGCCGTCGCGTGGTCGATACTCTGGGTACCGAGCTGGTGAAGGATCCGAGCATCTTCACCCTTGAGACCAGCATCGTCGTGCTCCTGTTTATCGGAGGGGCGCTTCTGATCGGGAATCTTTCCGGGGCGCCCGCCTCCACGTCGATGACGGCCGTGGGGGCCATTGCTGGGCTCGGCCTCGCCAGCGGCGAACTCAACCGGGTCGTCATTGGGGAGATTTTTGCCTGGTGGATTTTGTCGCCGATCATCGGATTCTGGATGGCCATGATGGTGGGGCGGTACTGGTACCGGTACGTCGATCGCCTCATCGCCATCGAGCAGAGCGAGGGGCCGCTGTTCGTCTTCCAGGCCGTGGAGGCGAAAGTGGTCCCCGTAAAGGCCCCGTCGGAAGCAGAGGCGGTCGTCACGTTTCGCCGGATGCGGGGGCTCGTCCGGCCGGCGTTCGGGCCCAACACCACCCGGCGCGAGGCGGTCGGAACGGTCATTCTCATTGGCATTGGGTGCCTGATGGCCTTTAGCTCCGGCACCAGCAACATTGCCAATGCCATTGCCCCACTCGTCGGAAGCGGGGCCCTCGCGATGAATCCTGCGATCTACATTGGCTGCGCGGCGGTGGCCGTGGGAGCTCTCACGATTGCCCGGCGTACAATGGAAACTCTCGGCAATGACATCACCGACCTGCCCCTCACAGCCGCTATCGTCGTGGCCCTGCTGAGCTCGACGATCGTCATCATTCTGTCGGCCATCGGCGTGCCCGCGAGCTTCGTCGTGGTGGCGACGGTGTGCATCGTCGGGCTCGGATGGGGACGCTCAACGCAGGCGGTGTCGGTGGCTGATGCGGTTCGGGGAGAGGTGTCGCCGACGGTGTCGGTGGGGGCGCTGGCAGAAGGGGAGGAGCCGACGGTCGGGGATCCGGCCCCGTCGTCAAAAGCCGCAGCGTCCTCTGCGGAACCGGTGCGGTCGGATCTCTTTGATCCTGGAACCACCGTCCGCGTTATTCTGATGCAAAACTTGGTTCCGATTCTCGCGACCGCCGGATCCTTTTTTACCTTTTCGGTTCTGCCGATCGGGTAGTGACCTTGCACAACGACTCCGGCGGTTTCGAGCGTCGGTCCCCTGACGCCACAACCGTCCCCGTTTGCCGACAGCGGTCGATCCCGAGCATATTTCGCGCAGAAGATACAGACGGAAACAACGTCACGATATCTGCGATTTCTCGCGTTTCAGTTGTGCAAGCCCACTAGTGGTCAGTCAAGCCGAAGGTGTCGGGTACCGAATTGAATACGCCCACTTGAATGCCGTTTCAACGGCCTGAATACCGTTCATTGATCGGCGCTCTACTCGACATGGAAAACTTGACGCACCACTAGAGCCCTACTGTCCGAGTTCTGTTGGATCGAGTGATACGTCGACATGCAGCTTCAAGGCCGTCAGACGCAGTTCTACATCGACGTCATCTACGGAGTCGTCTTTGCCACCGGGTTCGGGTACCTGCTCATCGTCGGGATGGACCCGCTAGTCGCCGCGTTCCAGAGTGGGCTTGTTCTGGGCTACTTCCTCCGCGTCTGGGAGAATATGAGTGTGTACGAACGCATCCTGCAGGAAGAGGTCGCCGCGGAGGCCGAGGAGGCAGTGGCCGAAGAACTCGAGGACACCGTCCCCGGCGAGGTGGAAGAGGCTGTTGCTGGAGAGGTTGAGGAAGCCGTGGCCGGAGAGGTCGAGGAGGCAGTGGCCGAAGAGGTTGAAGGCGCCGTTGCGGAAGAGGCCGAAGAAGCCGTGCCCGAAGAGGTGACCGCCGAGGTGGAGAAGCAGGTCGCCGAAGAGATGGTCGACGAAATCAAGGACCGTGTGGGGGAAGAGATTGATCGGCGTCTTGAAGAA
>JAHENZ010000137.1 GCA_018609755.1 Salinivenus sp.
GGCCGACGCCGTACCTTCCGGACCTCACGCTCGAGTACCAGCTTCTAGATACGCTGATGCTGCGGGCCCTCAACAATCAGTCGTCGTTTCAGCTCAACCTGCTGTTTGAGTACGCCTACTGATCCGCACATCGGGGCCGAGAATATAGCGTTACTCAGTCGCGTTGGGTGTTTAATCGGCCTCAACTGCGGACTCGGGACGGGCCTCACCGAAGCCGTTGCAATCAGGCAGTTCGAGTAACGCTATAGGGCGGCAGGGGGCTCACCAGCGGAGTGGCAGGGTGTAGGAGAGACCGGCGGTGAGCACGTCGTGCCGCAGGGTCGGCGGCGTACGGGTGAGGGGAGGCGGATCGTCCAGATCGACCAGGTGGGGGCCTCCCGAGTGCTCAGCCGTGGAAAAGACGGAGCGGAGGCCTGGGTTGTACCGCAGGTCCAGCGACACGCGCTGTCCTTTGCCGACGGGATAGTCGAGTCCGACCCCGATCAGTAGGCCGACGTCCCACCGGCGGATGAGGCCGGTTTTCAGGAGTGGAATGCGCTCCTCGAAGACAAACTCGCGGGAACGAACGTCGCGTCGGACCGCGCCCCCCGTGGCCCGCGACACGGTCAGTCCCCCAACGACGTGCAGGGAGAGCGTTCCGGGCAGCGACACCCCTCGACGGCCGAGCAGCTGCCCTTGCACGTACGACAACCGGTATCGCTCCGACGCGTATCTTAGAGCCGTAGTCCGGGAGAAGTGGCCGCCCTTCTGTACGAAGAGCACTTCGGTCTGGAGCGCGAAACGGTTCCGAACGGGAAGAACGGCAAAGGCCCCGGCGTGGAGGTCGAGGCGAATGTTGGTGTTGGCGGTAACCTCGTCTCCCGCACTTACAAAGGGCACAGCGCTGTCGTTGAGAAACCCGAACGTTGGACCCGCGCGGACCCCGAGACGGACGTCCTGCGCCTGCGCGCCGCTCAGGGCCGTGAGGATGATTAGAATGAGGAGGCCCACAACGGCTCGGCTTCCCCCCCCCGCGAACGGGCAGGGGGAGCAGCGGAGGCATCCAGGCGAACCGGGGGGCATGCGTAGCGGTGGAAGGGAGGGGACAATGGATCGGCGTTTAACGGGGACCTTTCGCAGTTGGTGCATGGCCCGCTGAACCTCCTGCCGGTACGTTCTTTCACGAAAAGAGATCGCCGGTCGATGACGGCTGGTTCCGCGACTTTTCCTCGTTTGTCCGCCTCGTATGTCCCTCGCCCTGGTTCCGTTCGTTCTCGCTCAGGCCGGTCCCGCCTTCACGGTCGACATGCTCGTCGTGCTGGGGATCATCGCCGCTGTGCTCGTGCTCTTTATCAGCGAGATCATTCCGATCGACATCACGGCCCTCGGGACGATGGTCGCGGTCATTCTGCTGGAGCCGTGGACGGGCGTGGGGCCGTCCGACGGCGTCTCGGGCTTCGCGAGCACGGCCACCGTTACGGTGCTCGCCATGTTTATCCTGAGCGAGGGCATCCGGCGCACCGGCGTGCTCCGACACGTGGGGAATCGGATCGTGGAGTGGGCCAAAGGCAGCTTCTACAAGCAGTACGGCGCGCTCATCGGGCTTTCGGGCACCACGGCGGGGATCATCAACAACACCCCGGTGGTGGCCATGATGATTCCGATGGCCGTCAACTTGGCGCGCAAATCGAAGATCTCTCCCTCGAAGCTGCTGATGCCGATCTCGTTCGCGTCGATGATGGGGGGCATGCTCACACTCATTGGCACCTCCACCTCCATCCTGGCGAGCGACGTGAGCGCCCGACTCTTGGACCACCCGTTCTCGATGTTCGAGTTTACGGCGTTGGGCGCCATCGTGCTCGTGACGGGCTGGGCGTATCTCCTGACTGTGGGGCACCGGCTCATCCCGGAGCGCATCAAGCCGGAGGAGGACCTGGCCGAAGAGTTCGCTATGAGCGGCTACCTCACACAGGTCGTGGTGTCTAAGGAGTCGCCGCTCGTGGGGTACACGGTGCAGCAGGCATTGGCCAAACTGGATCTGGATGTCGACATTGTTCGGATGGAGCGAGAGGGCGAGACGCTCATCGAAATCGTGCTACTGTCCGACAATCCGCTGGTCGGGGAGACGCTTCGGTCCGTCACGTTCGCCCAGCGATACGACGCCCTGGTCTTGGCCCTTCGCCGGAAAGGGGAATTGCTGTACGACAACATTGACTCGGTTCCGCTACAAGGGGGAGACACACTTCTCCTGCAAGCGTCGGCGCAATCCATTTCACAGTTTGAGCGCAGCCGCTCGTTCGTCGTCATTCAGCCCGACGAGGAGGCCACCTTCCGGATGGAAAAGCTGCCGGTGGCCCTCGGCATCGTGGGGCTCGTGGTGGGACTGGCGGCCTTATAGATCGTGCCGATCATGGTGTCGGCCCTCGGGGGCATCGTGGCGATGGTCGCCACCGGCTGCGTGCGCCCCAACGAGGTCTACGAGGCGGTGGACTGGAGCGTGATTGTGCTGCTGGCCGGCCTCATCCCGCTGGGGATGGCCATGGAACGCTCCGGCACGGCGGCGTATCTGGCCAATGCCCTTACGGCCATCAGCGACGTGGTGCCGTCGCTTGGCCTCCTGTTCGTGTTCTACGTGTTCACGAGTCTCGTCACGCAGGTGATCAGCAACAATGCCAGCGTGATTCTGATGATTCCGATGGCGGTGGAGACGGCGCAACTCACCGGCGCGGATCCGTTCTCCTTCGTCCTGGCGGTCACGTTTGCCGCGAGTTGCGCCCTTCTTACCCCGATCGGCTACCAGACCAACCTCATGGTCTACGGCCCGGGCGGCTACCGCTTCACCGACTTCGTGCGAATGGGCGCGCCGCTACAGCTGCTCCTCGCGATTGTCACCTGCGGCGGCATCTGGTTGCTCTGGGGCGTGTAGACAATGGGGAATTCGGAATTGGGAATGGCGAATTGGGGACCGCGTTGAGCGTTTTGCGATGTGCGTTGGGCGTTCGCAGGGGAGAAGTTGCTCATGAAGATCACGACTCGGTGTTGAGGTGTACCCGAAGATCGTCGGTGCCGTTTTGCCGAACGTCCACGTCCTCAATCGTGTCCACCACGGCGTCGGCGGACGCGAGGCTCTCGGGGTCGCCCACCGAGGCCACACCAATTGCGGTGGCCCCGGCCCGCTGGGCGGCCTCCACTCCCGCAGGGGCATCTTCGAAGACGAGGCAGTCCTCCGGCGCAATGCCGAGCCGATCGGCGGCCAGCAGGTACGATTCCGGATGCGGCTTGCCGTGCTCCACGTCGTCGGCCGTAATCATCGACTCGGGAATGGAAAGCCCCACGTGCGAGAGCCGGTTCGTGGCCGTTCGGTAGCGTCCGCTCGTGGCGATGGTCCAGCGCTCCTCCGGCAGCCGTTCGAGCAAGGCCTTTGCGCCGTCGAACGGCCGAAGCAGTTCCGGCGCGGCGGTCATCACGTCGCTCATCTGCTCGACCTCCGCATCGACGTCGAGGTGCGGGGCCACCTCCCGGATGACCTCGAACATCGGACGTCCGTGGTACACGGCCTCCACCTTCTCGAACGGGATGTCTCGATACTCGGCCCACTCCCGCCACCGTTGTTCAATGGCGGCTTCGGAATCGACGAGCACCCCGTCGAGGTCAAAGATGATCGCGCGGCAGGAGAACGACATGAGAAGCAAGCACTATTGGGGGAAGAATACATCTCCGATACGGAGCGAATCCGAATGGGCTCCCGATCCCGTGCCCTCGCACGCGAAAAAGGGAAGGCACACCCGCCCTCCCCATCCGCCGTGTCCAAAGTGCAGGACCTGTCTCGCGTTAATCGTTCAGGGACGACGAGGACGAGGTGGCGGCCCATGCCTTCGCGCTCCAGGCAGCGTGGCTGCTAAAGCTGCGCGATACGGCGTGGGCGACGCGGTTCCAGATCGTTTGTCCCGTGGCGGAGACGTAGTGGGTTATTCGTTTCGTAGCGTGGCGAACGCGAGTCATAGTGCAGGGAGGAATTGTGGAGGGGGGCGAGGATGAAGGAATCCCGACGGGTTCTACGCCGGAACGGAGTCCTGCGTCTTGAGGGGATCGTGGCCGCAGTCGAGGCAGCGGTAGAAGCCGCTCAGCGGACGGACGATCCACCGAGTCGTGCGGGCACAGTGCGGGCAGTCGCCCCGCGTTCGGGAGTGATGCCCGTGCGCCATCGCGGACGTCAAGTCCTTCGAAAACGTCCGAGCATTGCGGCTGAAGCGTGAACGTGTCGCCATGTTGAGCCTCCAGGATTGGTGAGGGAAAACCACTGAGCGTCCCCTTGCGTCGTCGCGCCCTCCAATCCCACCTGCCGAGGGAAGTTCAGCGCAATATCCGCTGTAAGCGATTCCTACCGTCCCATTTCACCGGTCATCTGCAGGGCCTTCATCGGAAGCGCTGTCACCAAAAGCGTCGGTTTTGCCTGGAACCGCTTCACTTTTTGCGGCAGTAGGTTCGGGGAAGTGGATATTTTTCCCTCGTCCTGCTAGACGGGCGCTGGGCTCCCGATGGGGAGGAGCTTCGGAGGCCAGATGTCTGCTCAGTCGAGCGACACGAACGCAAGCCCGTTGTTTGGATTCATGGGCACGACCAGCTGGTGCGCTTTCGGATCGTAGCACATCGACGCCGCGCTCGGGATGTTGCGGGCAATCAGCTCGGTGGAGCCGTCCGGGCGAATGCGCGAGATGCCGCCCTCCTGAACGCTGCTGGTGTACTTCGTCCCGTCGGGCATAATGACGAGCCCGTCGCCGCCCGGCTGTGCGGCCGTTTCCGTCTTCAGCAGTTCTCCGTCTCGAGAGAACGTCAGGACCTCGTCATTGCCGTAGTTGACGACCACGAGGTTGCCCTCCCGGTCGATGCCGAGGCCGTTGGGCTGGCGCAGCGGGGGGCCCTCCACGAGGACCGAGGGCGTGCCGCCGGACTCGATCTCCCAGAGCCGCCAGGTCGCCGGGTCGGGATTCTCGCCCAGATCGCCGGTCTGCGTGATGTAGATTGTCCCGTCCTGGGTGACCTCGATGTCGTTGATCCAGGGGGCGTCCTCGATGCGAATCTCGCCGATGGGCGTGCCGGTCTTCAGGTCAAACTGCCGGACGACGGCCACGCTCGGATCGTCTTCGCTCGTCCCGCCGTCCTGATCGGCAAGGTGCAGGGTCCCGTTCGCAATGTCGCTGCCCAGCGGATGGTTCAGCGTGAGGGGGGGGGAGAGGGTGTCGCGGGCAGAGGGCTCCTGAATACCGAGCCAGCGCGGCGTGCGCACCGATCCGTCATGGTTAATGAAGGAGATGAACGCGTCGTTGGGGCGGGCACTTTGAGGCGCCCCGCGGTTGGGCACGACAATAACGTCCCGCTCCGGGTCGTACGTGCAGCTCTCGGCGGAGTAGAGCGCCCCGAACATGGTCACGTTCGAAGAGGCGGGCGCAAACGCCTGATCGGCGCTGGGGGCGGCGGGCACGCCGACCGGGTTGCCGACGGGATAGAGCTGAGAGGCCTCCTCCTGCTGTTGCTGCTGGGCAGCGGCGGGACTAACACCGAATCCGATGAACAGAAGGGCTGCGAGTGCAAGGATCGGGAAGCGTTTCATGGGGGCGGAATATTCGTGAGTGGGAATCGTTACTGATGCCGTGTCTCAGATTTAAGGGTCGTACGCTGTAGTGGCAAGATCCGTCGCGAGGTGCACCTCGCGACTTTCTCATTCCAGGATTTCATATCGAAGAGGGCAGTCAACGCTGGCGTTTGGTGTCCGTTGTTAGCGACCGGTTCGTTCCTCCAGTTCGTCCGGGTAGCGGGCACCCTGTATTTCGATTTTTGATAGCGCGCGTTCAATTGTCTGAAGCTCGCCGGGCGAAAGATCGATCTCGGCCGTCTCTATGTTGTCCTGCAGGTGCGACCGCTTTGTCGTGCCGGGAATCGGGACGATCCACGGCTTCTGGGCGATCACCCAGGCCAGCGCGATCTGTGCAGGGGGTGCGTTCTTCTCATCTGCAATTTCGCCGAGCAGTTCGACTAGGTCTTGATTCGCCTTCCGGGCCTCGGGTGCAAATCGGGGGACAATGGTGCGGAAGTCCTTGTCGGCAAACTCGGTATTCTCGTCGATCTCTCCGGTGAGAAAGCCCTTGCCGAGCGGACTGAACGGCACGAGACCGATGCCGAGCTCTTCGAGGGTCGGAATGAGCTTTTCTTCCGGACGGCGCCACCGCATCGAGTACTCGCTCTGCACAGCCGTGACCGGCTGGACGGCATGCGCCTTTCGGATCGTCTCCACGCCCGCTTCGGATAGGCCGAAGTGCCGGACCTTGCCTTCCTCAATGAGGTCCTGTACCGTCCCCGCCACGTCTTCGATCGGCACGTCCGGATCCACGCGGTGCTGGTAGTAGAGATCGATGGTGTCGACCTGAAGGCGTTCAAGCGAGCCCTCGACGCTCTTTCGGATGCGTTCGGGACGGCTGTTGAGCACCTGATTTCCCTCGTCATCGTGGTAGATGCCAAACTTGGTAGCGATGACCACCTCGTCGCGCACCGGCGCCAGGGCCTTTCCAACGAGCTCTTCGTTCGCGTGGGGCCCGTACACCTCGGCCGTGTCAAAGAAGGTGACGTCGTGGTCGACGGCCGTGCGAATGAGGTCGACCATCTCCTGCTCGTCGGCGGTCGGGCCGTAGCCGTAGCTCATGCCCATGCAGCCGAGGCCAATGGTCGAGACGTCGAGATTGCTGTTTCCGAGAGTGCGCGTTTGCATTGCTATTTTGGTATTTTTGAACAGGTTAGCGGCTCCTCCGCTCCAGCCAGTTGCTAACGTCAGCGTGTACTTCTTTCCGTCTCTCTCCCTTGATCGCAAGATAGATCCCATCCCGTTCCAGTCCCCCGCGGGTGGAAAATCCCTCCAGGATCTTGGAATTGGGACACAGCTCGACCACTGTTCGAAAGCTGCTCCCGACCCCGTAGCCCCCATTGGTGTTGAACGGAATCACCGTGTGGCCGCTCAGGTCGTGGTCGTTCAGGAAGCTTTTCATCGGAGGCGGCAACTGCATGTCCCAGGTGGGGAATCCCAAAAACACAGCATCATATTCTCCGATATTCTCTACGTTCGTTTTGAGGGGCGGCAAATAGCCTCGCTCGTTCTCCCGGTCGACCTGCGACACAATTTTTTCGTAGTCCTCGGGGTAGGGGGTTTCCAGTTCGATCCTCACCATTGTACCGCCGACCTCCTCGCGGATAATCTCGGCCACGGCTTCCGTGTTGCCGGTTCGGGTCAGGTAGACGATGAGAAGGTCTTCCGCCCCTTGCTCGGCTTGGGCACCGGCCTTCCCTGTGCCGAGAGACAACAGGGAGGCCGCGGTCGCAGCGAATCCAGCCTGAAGAAATCGGCGTCGGTCCATCGCGGTAAGAAGCGAGTTTGGTCGGGAGTCGTATCGTTAAGCCGAGTCCTCAGGTGCGAGCCGGGAGAGCCTCTAGAGAAAGTCCCTTCATGCTCACAAACCATTGTAAACGACGTTTGGGAGAAAAAGATATAACAAAAGTGCAGAATCATTGCATCATTCTACCAAATACAAGGCATAGCGGCTCATCGCGTTGAGTGATCTTCCAATTCCATCGTACCGTGCGGGTCCGGCCGAGCGGCAGTTAAGAA
>JAHENZ010000138.1 GCA_018609755.1 Salinivenus sp.
GCCCGTCGGTTCGGGGCCGGTGCAAATCCGTTCAGGGCCTGAACCGAACACCACGGCACGTGCTCCATGCCCGCCGCCGGACCTCAGCACAAAAAAAGCGGCCGGGCTCCGTGGAGCGCCCGACCGCTGGTCTGTGATTCAGACAATCTCGCAGGCCCAGCCGCCCCCGATTCGGGATTCCGGCCGAGCAGACTGTCGCATGCAGTTAGAAGGTCAAGCCGGCGGTGACCATGAGGGCACGGTTACTGAGCGACAGGTCCGACTCCTCGGTGTCGAGAATGTTGGTGAAGCCGAGCCCATAGCGGAGGTCCACCGTCAGCGTCCCAACCCCGAGGGGCACGCCCAGCCCGCCCCCAACCTCCAGTCCGACGTCGGTTCCGCTTACCTCATCGCTGACGTCCGTTGTCTGCGAGCTGCCGTCCTGCAACCCTTCCGTCTCCGACTCTGCGCTGAGATTCACTCCGAGGGTCGGCCCCGCAAAGAGGTGAGGGGACACCCCAGCGCCCACCGGAAGCTGAAACCGGGCCAGCAGCGGAATGTCGAGATAGCTCAGGTTCAGGCTTCCCGAGGCGGTTCTCGATTGGCCCTGGAAGCTGACCGTGAGATCATACCCAAATCCTCGCTGAATGTACCGCACCTCGGGCTGAAGGGCGAGCGGCCCGACAAAGTCCACCAGGGCGTACCCCCCGACCAGAAATCCGGTTCGGCGTGTCAGATCGGTCTCGACGTCGAGATCGAAGGTCCCGCCGCCCAGGTCGGAAAACGACTGTACAAACGCGTCCGTGTCCCCGCCAATGTCGCCCGCGTTTACTCCGACCCGCACGCCGGGCGTAATGCTCACCTGTCCCTGGGCCGGGGGCGTGACGAGGAGCAGACTTGCCCCAAGGAAAAGGAGGAATCCGAGTGTGCGTGCATACTTCGTCGTGACGTGATCCATCAGGCTTGAATTGCTGTGTGTTCGAAGAGTGGTGTAGGGCGCCCGCACTCCGTTCGCCCCTGACGTGCCCACACGACAACCCCGCCCAGAGAAAGAAGGGAGAAGAGGGCACGGATCCGAGCTGCCGAAAGGGACTTGATATAGGAAACGAGACTTCTTCCAGAAAGTCCAGTCGAATCTCCCGCTAGTTCTTGGACGTTCTCTCTGGCAAGGCCGTACGACACCCGAACTGGTCGAACGGGACCCCGCAGTCGAAAATAGGGACTGGCCCTCACCGGAGATGCCCTTCGTGCGTATTCCTGCACCGCGCGCCCTGGAGAGCAAAAAAAGAACCCCTGAACCGACATTTGCTGCGGCTCAGGGGCGTTTCATTGGTGCCCGAGAGAGGACTCGAACCTCCACGGCCTGTAACGGCCACATGGCCCTCAACCATGCGCGTCTACCAATTCCGCCACTCGGGCAGGGCAATGTCGAAATGCGAATTTCGAATGCCGAATAAGCGAGGGTTGTTTCGCCACTCGAAATCCGACACTCGTCACTCGCAATTGTTGTGACCCCAGATGGATTCGAACCATCGACTCACGGATTAAAAGTCCGTTGCTCTGCCAGGCTGAGCTATGGGGCCAAATGGCTCGCAAAAGCATCACTGTGTATGCCGTCGCCCCGCATCTGTTCGCTCACCGGGACGCCCCGGTCTTGAATCGTCTGTGAGTCCGGGGGGCCAGGACAGCTTGTCGTCCCAAAGCGTACGGTCCGTGGACGCTCTCCCCACCATCATCCTCCTCGATTAGCGACTCCCGAAGACAATCGGCGGTGTGCACTCGACCAGCAGCTTCATCCTCTTACTGATTGGTCTTCCCCTCGACGGACTCGTTCATCGTTCGGTACCGCCTGCCTCACGCACGATGGAGTGCTCGTCGGGGGATTCAGAACGCCTTCACAGATGAATGCAACCGATGCGCGAATGCCCCTGTCTGCTACAACTGCAGTGGAGACGACTCCGGAACGTGCGGACCGTCTCCATCGCAGCCGTTCGTGCACTGTGCATTCAATCCCTGAACCCCCATGACCGACCACAAGACCGACGCGTCCCTCACGTTCCACCCGTCCATCAAGACCGATCGGCTCCGCCCGGCGCTCCTTTGGACTGGTACGCAAATCATGATTGCACTGATCGGATCCCTCCTTCTCACGAGCGGTGTGGGGGCCTAGTGGGCTTGCACAACTGAAACGCGAGAAATCGCAGAGATCGTGACGCCGGTTCCGTCTGTATCTCCTGCGCGGAATATGCCCGGGATCGACCACTGCCAGCAAACGGTGACGATCGTGGCGTCAGGGGACCGACGCTCGAAACAGCCAGAGTCGTTGTGCAAGGTCACTAACGCGCTTCCCGCATCCTCAGCCTCTCCCGTGCTGCCTGCGAGAGGGGGCATCCAAAATCTCCACGTTCGCTGCCCGTCGTAGAACCCGCTTCTTGCCGTGATCATGCATCCGAATGGCCATCGAATCGCCGTCCTCTACATTCTTTTTGCCTCCGGACTCCTCTGCCTCGGACTCGGGCCCAGTGACGGCCGAGCCCAAACCGGACGGGACCTCGAAAACGACACCCTCACCCAGTCGATCCTCATCCACCCGCCGATTGATGCGACGCAGGACAGCCTTTCGCTATCGACCCGGGAGCACACCTACCGCTCGCAGTTGCGGATCGTCGATCAGCTGGGACGCGACTTTACGGTGAAGAAAGTGGGGGACGATGGCATCTCACGGCCTTATACCCCGGGCACGCAAGGGAAACAAAATGAAGACTGGTATGGCTGGCGGCGCGACGTGCTGGCCCCCTTCGAGGCCACGGTGGTCCAGATCGCACGGCCCGATACCGTCAACACACCGGGCACGATGAACCGGGACGCCCAGCCCGGGCTGATCGTCTTCGAAGACGCGAATGAGGACGTGACGGTCGCCTACGCCCACGTCCGCGAGATTGGCGTGGAGGAAGGAGACGTCGTCGAGCCGGGGGAGATCGTCGCCAAGGTGGGAAACAACGGCAACTCGCGGGGCCCGCACGTCCACGTCGGCGCCTGGAGAGGCGGCGTGGATCGCCTTGGAGCCGAGAGGGGAACGCCCCTTCAGA
This sequence comes from Salinivenus sp., assembly GCA_018609755.1. Classification (GTDB taxonomy): domain Bacteria; phylum Bacteroidota; class Rhodothermia; order Rhodothermales; family Salinibacteraceae; genus Salinibacter. The sequence continues at coordinate 3,069 of JAHENZ010000138.1, forward strand.
TTCAAGTGGACCTCTATGCCTACGAGCGAGGGAGCGGCGAATAACTAGAGCCCTCATAGGGACCCGTTGAATACCCGGCTCCGTGCTGTTTCCTGTCGAGCCCCCACGCTCCGAATGGGGCACGAGCCTTCTCTCCTTTCGCCTTCGACTTGCACCGACGATAACATTCACATGCCTCCGGGTTCTCTCTTCGATCGACCTCCCCGTTCCACGCTCTGGAGTGCCGGTCTTTTGATCGCCCTGATTCTCGGGTCTGCGGCGCCCCTGCCCGCCCTCGGTCAAGCCCCTCCGGCGGATTCGACGATCAAGGTGATGCTCCTCGGGACGGTGCACCTGGACAATCCGGGCCGCGACGTCAACAACCCCTCGGTGCCCGACGTGCTCACGCCCCAAAAGCAGCAGGAGCTGTCGGCCCTCCGCGAC
>JAHENZ010000139.1 GCA_018609755.1 Salinivenus sp.
GCCGTGGGTCTTTCACCACCTGCATCGCGGCGTTGTCGACGTAGAGGTGTCGCAGCTCCACGTCCGGATAGTGCTCCTCCTTCACGTCGGTCACGACGGATCGCCACAGCTCCGAGACCTCCAGCACGTTGGCCTTGTCGACGGAGGTCACGTGCCCGTCGCGCCGCTGGGCGCGCTGAAAGGCAACGTGCGCGATGCGTTCGATCTCTTCTTCCGAATACACCATCGTGTTGGCCACGCTGGCGACGGTGGTGTCACCGTCGCCTGCTTCGGTGCGGCCGCGGGGCGTGCCGAAGTAGATGCCGCCGGTGAGCTCTCGAACGAACAGCACGTCGGTGTCGGCCACGCGCTCGGGACGGAGCGGCGAGGCGTCCGCCAGGCTCTCCGGCACGAGCACCGGGCGCAGGTTGGCGTACACGCCGAGCGCCTTCCGGAGCGCCAACAGCCCGCTTTCCGGCCGCTGGTCGCCCGTCGTGTCGTCCCACTTCGGTCCGCCTACTGCCCCAAGCAACACGGCGTCGCTCTCTTGGCAGGCCGTGCGGGTAGCGTCGGGCAGGGGTTCGCCCGTGGCGTCGATCGCGGCTCCGCCGGCCAGATGCTCGTCTACCGACAACGCAAACCCATGCGCGGAGGCGACCGCCTCCAGTACGCGCAGCGCCTCTCGGGTTACTTCGGGTCCGATGCCGTCCCCTGGCAGCCAGGTAATATCGTAGGTTCTCGAATCTTCCATAAAAGAGAAAGAGGATTCTAAGATGTCGAGGCGTCCCGCCTATCACAAGTTGCCAGTCAGGCAGATTCGGTCGTCGAGGCCCCTTCCGCTTCCGGCGCCTCGCCGTTTTCGGACGCGTCGTCGCCGTTGAGCCAGGGCATCATGCCGCGGAGCTTCTTGCCCACCTCCTCGATCTGCTCGTCCTTCAACGCCTCACGCTTCTGTAGCAGGTTGGGCGCGCCGTTCTCGTACTCCTCCATCCACTCTTCCGCAAACTCGCCGGACTGGATCTCTTCGAGGATGTCCTGCATCTCCTCGCGCACGTCGTCGTCAATGACGCGGGGGCCGCGCGTGTAGTTGCCGTACTCGGCCGTATCGCTCACCGAGAAGTTCATGTATTCGAGCCCGCCCTCGTAGTAGAGGTCCACGATGAGCTTCAGCTCGTGCAGGCATTCGAAGTACGCAAGCTCGGGCGGATACCCCGCGTCCACGAGCGTCTCGAAGCTCGCCTGGATCAGCGCCTGCGACCCGCCGCAGAGCACGGCCTGCTCGCCAAAGAGGTCGGTCTCGGTTTCATCCTTGAACGTCGTCTCGATGACACCCGCATGGGTCCCACCGATGGCGTCCGCGTAGCTGACGGCGAGCTTCATGGCCCCGCCGGAGGCGTCCTGCTCGACGGCAGCGAGACACGGCACGCCGCTGCCCTCGGCGTAGGTGCGACGGACGAGGTGACCGGGCGACTTCGGCGCCACCATAAAGACGTCCACAACCTCGGGCGGCTCGATGCGGTCGTAGTGGATGTTGAAGCCGTGTCCAAAGCCGAGGGCGGTGCCCGGCGTCATGTGCTGTTCCAGGTGCTCCTCATACACGTCCTTCTGGTGCTGATCGGGGATGAGGAGCATGACCACGTCGCCCCATTCAGCAGCCTCGTCGATGTCCATCACCGTCAGGCCCTGCTGTTCGGCCTTCTCACGGGAGGAAGAGTCGGGGCGCAGGCCCACCGCGACCTCGACGCCGCTGTCGTGGAGATTCAAGGCATGGGCGTGCCCCTGACTGCCGTAGCCAATGACGGCCACCTGCTTGTCGCGGATGAGGGTGGGATCTGCTTCGTAGTGGACTTTCATGTTGGATGGGCGTTAGAGATTGGCACTGATCGTGGGGGCTCGTCGGCGACGAGCCCTTACATAAGAGTTCGGATTGTTGAGACATCCCGATGGGATCTCCCATACGCTAGATGTCAATCGTTCTCGGTCGAGCCGTTTTGGTTTACTTCCGAATCGGAGGAGGCGAGCGGATTCGGGGCCTCGTACTCAAGGTTGCGGTGCATGGCCACCTGCCCGCTGCGAGCGACCTCGACGATGCCGTGAGCCTGCATCATCCCGATAAAGGCGTTGATTTTCTTGTTGGGCCCGGTGACCTCAAGCACCATCGTCTCGGGCGTCACGTTTACCACGCGCCCGCGGAAGATGTCCTTGATGTCAATCACCTCCGGTCGCGTCTCGGACGTGTACTGCACTTTCAGCAGGCAAAGCTCCCGCTCCACGTGCTCGGCGTCGGTGAGGTCCGTCACGTCGTACGTATTCACGAGACCCTTGAGCTGGCGCGTCACCTGCGCCACGATGCGATCATTGCCGACTGTGACCAGGGTCAGGCGGGCCACCGACGGCTCCTCGGTTTCGCCCACGGCCACACTTTCTAGGTTGAAGCCACGAGCGGAGAAGAGATTCGTCACTCGGTTGAGGGCGCCGATCGTGTTTTCGAGCGTGACGGCGATGATGTGCCGGTGCTCCTGATCGGCTTCATCCTCTTCTTCCGGCAAAATCGGCTCACCGAACTTTCGCTTGCGTCGGATTTGCTGTCGGGTAAGGGATTCTTCGTCGGACATGGGGGCTGCAAGTATTGTGGGTAGAAAGCAGCGCGGGGCGGTGTGCTCAGAAACGAACGAGACTGCGTATTGCGTAATTCGTATTCCGTTTTTCTCCAACGTGATACGCAATACGAAATACGCATCACTCTTTTGCCATTCCCTCCTTGCTAAACATCTCGGTGAGCATGTCGTCGCTCGCAGCGCCGGCCGGAACCATCGGGAAGACCATTTCCTCCTTCGGCACCGCAAACTCCATGAGCACGGGTCGATCGTCCACCTCCCACGCCTGATCGATCACGTCGCCGACCTCGTCGGGAGATGTGGCGCGGAGTCCCACGCAGTGGTGCGCTTCGGCGAGCTTCACGAAGTCGGGATTCGTGGACGTCAGGTCGGTGTGGCTGAATCGGTCCTCGTGGAAGAGGGACTGCCACTGCCGCACCATCCCCAGGAAGTTGTTGTTGAGGACCGCAATCTTGAGGGGCAGTCCGTGGGCCGCCGCCACGCTCAGCTCCTGGGCGTTCATAACGAAGCCGCCGTCCCCGCTCACGCAGACAACGTCGAGGTCGCGCCCCTCACGCATGCCGAAGGCCGCGCCCATCGCCGCCGGCAGGCCGAAGCCCATCGTCCCGAGGCCACCGGAGCTGATGTGGGAGCGCGTCTGGCC
>JAHENZ010000140.1 GCA_018609755.1 Salinivenus sp.
AAAAAATGAAAGGTAAAAAATACCTAATCTCGTCGGGTTTATGAAATCGACCTTTCGGTTTAGATCTTTCATCAGGGTGTAGAATCGAAATACAGTATCTTTTACAAATCTTGAGAATCATCCAGAAACCCCCCTAGCCTGAGTCTTATACGCACTCCTACGTAATCCTCGCTGGAGTCATACGCAAAATTGCGTACTCTGGAACCGTCTTTGTCTCCGTTTTCCCGTTGCGATTCGACCAAAGAGGTTTTCGAGCCGCGAAAGAAAAAGTCGAATCCCCGAGGATAGATCCAGAGATCTTCAGTACATCCCTTCACATCTCAGAAGGAACCACGCCATGCAAATGTTTTCCTCTCCCCAGCGATTTCTTGCTATTGCGGGCCTTCTGGTTGGCTTGATGGCATTCCTGGGAGGTGCTCCAGCATATGCCCAGAGCTGTGACATTTTCGTCGACACCTCGAATGGAGGGACTGGTAGTGGGACCCAGGCGGATCCCTATTCGGACCTCCAGGATGGGCTTGATGACGCTACCGGGGGAGAGGTGGTCTGTGTGGCGGAAGGGACCTACAATCCTCCGAAAAGCAACTCTCCGTTTTCCGTAACAGGAGGATCAACGCTACGCGGTGGGTACCCAAGTGGATTTTCGTCTACCACGCAGGACGTTGACGGCAATCCGACGGTCTTAGACGGGGCGAATGTTCAGCAAGGGTCTTCGGCTAAACGCGTCTTGACGCTCGGGAGCTTTGGGGGCACCACTGTTATTGATGGCTTGACGATCAAAAATGGGGATGGAAATCCCGGAGCTGGGTTCTCACCGGGGGGCTATTTCAGCGACACGGTTACGTTCCGTGACGTCGATTTTGCAAGCAACAATGCGGGGAATGATGATGGAGGAGCCGTTTATTTTGACGGAGACGGTACGCTAAATCTCATCAGGGTGGAATTCAGAAACAATATTTCCGGGCAAGGGGGAGCGCTCTTCGTCACCCCGGATGGTTTCACACTGAACATTGAAAACTCAATTTTTGTGGGGAATGAGTCCTCCGGGGGGGGAGGAGCAATAAAGACGGAAGGGGGGACCATCAATATGGAAAACGTCTTGATGTCCGGAAACCTTGCAGCCGCGAACGGAGGTGGGTTCTACTTTGATTATCCCAATGGTGGGAGTCTGATAAACGTGACCATCACCGGAAATCAGGCGCAAGGAGAGGGAGGTGGATTCTACGTGGGAACGAACAACCAGATTGCCTTCGACAACTCCATCATCTGGAATAATGCGTCGGGGACTGGCAACGACCAAGTCGGGATCGACTACGGTGGGTCTAATCTTCTGTACCGGTACAGCGACATTCAGGGGTCGGGGGGGTCCGGGGCGTGGGATAGCTACTATGGTACGGACGGTGGAAATAACATCGATCTAAATCCGATATTTTTGTCTCCGAAGCAGCCGTCTGATGCACCTACCACTGCTGGCGATTATCGGCTCGGGGCTCGGTCCCCGGCAGTAGACGCTGGGGATGACAACGCGGTCACCCTCTCCACCGATCTCGACGGTGAGAATCGCATTCAAGATTCGGCCGTCGACATGGGGCCGTATGAGGGAAGTGAATCCCTCCCCGATCCCGAGATTCTGTACGTGGATCAAGCCACGGGCAGTGATCAAAATGGGGGAACCTCCTGGGACGATGCGGTAGCGACCCTACAGGCCGCTCTCGATCAGGCCTCTTCGAATACGGAGCTCTGGGTGGCCGATGGGGTGTATTATCCAGATGAAGGCCCGAACGTCTCCAACGGGGACGTAACTGTCTCTTTCAGCCTCAAGGATCGGGTCAGTATCTACGGAGGATTTGCCGGAAACGAGTCCAGTCGCTCTGAGCGGGATCCGGATGCCAATCTTGTCGTGCTCAGTGGGGATCTGGATCAGGACGACAATACGAACAGTGATGGCGTTGTGACGTCGCCGTCCGACCAGAACAATGGTTCGAAGAACAACCCGACGAACGCCTATCACGTCGTCGACGGGAGCGGGGTTTCTTCTCAAACGGTGGTTGATGGACTGACTATCACAGCGGGTTCGGCTGACGATAAGAAGAACCAAGACGAACGGCCCGATGAGGTGGGAGGCGGGGTCTTTATTAACAACGGAAGTCCGAGGCTAGCAGATGTGCGCATCATCGGGAATCGGGCGAAGCTTGATGGAGGGGGGATTGCGAGCTATGGAGGCGGTGGCCCGGTCGTCAGCGAGTCGGTTGTTGAGTCGAACAACGCTTCCCGGAACGGCGGCGGGATTTACAACGCGGAGGGGAGCGGGCTTCGGGTGCGATTTATCGTCCTTCGGAGCAACACTGCGACCGATGCGGGAGGAGGCATCTACAACATGGGCTCGAATATTCGGTTCACGAATGGGACAGTCGAGGGCAATGAGGCGACCGGAGGATCTAGTCAAGGAGGAGGGTTCTACACCTTCAACTCAAAGGGGTCTACGTTGACCAATCTTCGCATTGTAGGGAATCGGGCCGCTGACGGAGGAGCTTGGTTTAGCAGCTATGATACGTATACCGGAACGGCGGTTACGATTGGCAATGCGTCGTTCAGTGGCAACTACGCGACAAATCAGGGAGGGGCTATTCGAAGTGAGCAGGAGCCCATCGACTTGCAGAACTCGATCCTTTGGGGGAACGGTCCGGATCAGATTAGTGAGTGGGGAAATGTAACTGTGACGAACAGCATTGTGGAAGGAGGGTCGAACAGTTCTGATCCCCTCTTCATCAGTGATCCCACACTTGCGAGTAGCAGCCCGACTACTGACGGGGACCTCCAGCTACAACCAACCTCTCCGGCCATAGACGCCGGTGATCAAACACTCCTTCCGTCGGATGTCAGTGACATTGATGACGATGGCGATACAAGTGAACAGTTGCCCCTCGACCTGAAAGGAGCAGAGCGCATCAGGGATAGCGACGTGGACATGGGGGCGTACGAAGGTGGGGGGCTCAGTCTTGCTGTAGAGGGGAATTACGGCACCGACGGCACTGACGCTGGATGGCGGGACATCGGAGTTCCGGTGGTAGGAGCACAAATGTCCGACATCACTCGGGGGGATGGAACGCCGATCCGAGACGTGACGCCGAATGTTCTTGTCTGGGAGGATGATACCTCATTGACGCATGGGGCCTACGTGCAAGCTGATAACAGCACCCCTGTTCCGTTAGGTCGAGGGGTTACAGTGTACCTCCGAGATAAGAAGTCGACACCTGTGGATCCGACGTTTACGTTCGATGTCTCGTCTGGTCTCTCCGTAGCGGGAAATCAAGATGTGATCGTCGGAAACGAGCAGGACCCGTCAGGGAATTCCGTGCCGGCTGATGATCCACTCAACACCGGTTCGCAATTCCACTTCCTGGCAAACCCCTACGGGGTTCCGTACGATTTAGCCTCTCTGGACCTTGTAGGATCTGGATTCTCCAGCGCAGTCCAGATTTGGGACTTGAGCAATGGAACGTACACCACATTCAACCCAGCGCTCGAACCAAAGTCAGGAGTTGTTGCATGGCAGGCGTTCTTTATTGAACGAAGCACCCTCGATGCCGGAGCAAAACAGTTAACATTTCCGAAGGAAGGACGTCTTCCGGACGACTCGAATACGAACGACTACTTCCAATCGACCAAATCATCGGGAGACGCCGATCCGAAGATACTAGCATTGAACCTGTTTTCTCGATCCAATGAGGGCGACTTCGCAGTCGAAGACAAAGCAGCTCAGGTGATATTTCATCCCGAAGCAGAGAAGGGTTGGGAGGCATTCGATGCTTCGAAGTGGACGCCGCAGAAACATAGTTACGCGACGATCGGACCTGTGGGGCTAGATCGGGATGGCAGCCCAACGATGAAGGCACAGGAGTCGCGTCCTCTATCCGAAACTGAGAGCGTAGAAATCCCCTTTGGGTTTAAGACCCATCACTTTTCTGGAGAACTAAAGATTTCGCTCGGGAAACAGGACCAATTCCCAAACGCTTGGGAAGTCACACTGGTAGATACGAAGGGTACGGAAGATCAAAGCGACGATGAGAGACACGTGCTGGGATCCAACTCTGAAGGGTATCAGTTCGTCGTTGATGGAGCGAGAGAGGAAGCCTCTGGGAGAAAGGACCGAACGAAGGGGGGGCAAAGCGAACATGTTCGAAAGCCGCAACCCCTAGAGTGGGAGCTCCGCACCTCTTCATCGAGCCGTAAGTCAGATAAGAAGGATGACACCCCTACCGCTCGGTTTCTACTACAGATTGACAAGGGTGCTGCACTCCCCGTTGAGATGGCTGGCTTTAATGCTACCATTGACCACCGGCAGGCACGTCTGAAGTGGAAAACGGCGTCAGAGACTGACAATGCGGGCTTCTACGTTGAGCACAAGCAGGTTTCCGATAGTACCTCTTCCAATTCGGAGTGGTCGACTCTAGGGTTTGTCGAAGGGTCAGGCACGACGACGGGCCATGAATCTTATCAGTACCGGACGGATCGTCTCACACCTGGTCGTCACGTCTTTCGACTTCGGCAAGTGGACACGGATGGAGATGTCCACTTCACTGAGTCTGTGACTCTTAGATCGAGGGTGAAATCGACCGTCCTGTCGGGGCCAAGCCCGAATCCTGTTCGGGGCCAAGCCCAATTGACAGTTACGGTTCGCAGAACGCAGGAAGTGACTGTCCAACTCTACGACGTTCTTGGCCGAAAAGTACGAACGATTACTAGTGAGCGTATTCCTGCACAAGAGCCGCACACGATTCGGCTGCAAGGCCAGGGTCTTTCCAGCGGAACGTACTTCCTGAGAGTTAAAGGCGATACCTTTCAGCGTACGAGTCGCTTCACGGTTGTACGATAGTCGTTTGTCATCTCAACAGGAAGTACACCGAAGGTATGGAGCAAAGAAATCTCTTATTAAGATATGTAGCTCCAGATATGGTTAGTCTTGGGAGCCTGGCTCGTCAGGTAAAGAAGTATTGGGAAAGAACCCTTTCTGTATCAGTTGCAGTCTTCCTTCTATCTGTGGCGCTTGGGGTAGGGGCGACAGATGGTGTCTGCAAAGCGCAAACACATTCCTCCCCATACTCTGATCGTAGAGAATTGCGGAAGGAAAATCCTCGCTCTACAGCTCCCTCTCGGATGGAGAATTTACCGGACTGGGCGGAGACTTCTCCTCCAGATGAATCATTCGACTCTCCAGAACAGGGGGGGTATACTGGGGGACAAGGAGTCAGTACCAAAGGGCACAACGATAAGGATCCTGTACCGGTTGACAGCGGTATCATCTGGTTGTTTCTGGCAGGGATTGGGTACGGAGTGATTCGATTGAAGGGAGAAGAGCTAAAGTCTCTTCGGTCGTTCCTGATTACCGGACGTGCATGACGCGCTCGGTAGTCGTGAAGGTTTCCCCCTCTACCTGCAGTATGTAACTTCCTGAAGCCAACCGGCGACCGTCGATCTGCGTTTGTGCCTCAGTATTGGCCTGGAGCTGGATCGGTCCTGTTTCCTTCACCACGCGGCCGAGCATGTCCATCAATCGAACTTGGGCCGTTTGCCGCTTGCGAGCGGTTACAGAAATTGTGAGCTGGGTCGTGAAGGGATTAGGTGCGGTGGTGAGCTCCATGGTGCCCTTCACGCGCCGAACCACGGTCCGCGCTTCTGAAAGATGGACCGTTCCGTCATGGTCGATCTGCTTTAGGCGGAAATGGTGCGTTCCAGAAGGGAGGGAGGAGGTTGTAAATCGGTACTGCTGCGGCTGATCTGTGGTACCTTCTCCCTCCACGAACCCCAATTGGGTCCACTGTGATTTGTCCCCGTGGCTTTCCGCTTGGCGGTGCTGGATTGCAAATCCACTGTTGTTTGTTTCCGAGGCTGTCGTCCAGTTCAAGGAGGTTTTCTCACCATTCAGGCGGGCGGTAAAGGACGATAGCTCTACAGGGAGCGTGGAAGATTTTGGTCCAACCTCTCCAGCCATCGAGACCATTGTTGTGTCGGTAGTTGCTTTGGGGCCAGCGTTTGATTTTGATGAGGTGGAGGCCTCCATCTCAAATTCGATGACATCGCTTTTCTCATCAATTACGAAGGTCGTGTCCAGTGCCTGACTCTTTAGCCGGAGAGACCAGTTCGAGGGTACGGAATACCATCTGTCGACCGTAATTGTATACGTGGCGGCTGGCATGTTCTTCTGAACGAACTCCACGTCTACAACCTGGATGCTATCCGCATATGGGCGACTCTCCTGTGACTTGAGAACCTCCTCGCCATTTTTTTCTCCTTTAAATGCCATAATTGCCCACGTGTCGCCCCGCGGGAGCAGTTGCGAAGCGTCGTATGGATCCCAGCCGTCAGTGGCGTCGGAGCGAAAGTATAAGCTGAAAGCTTCGTCTACGGTGATTTCTCCCCCATATGAGTCCGTAGTCGTCAGGGTTAGGTCTATGTACGCCAGATCAGTGCTTGATTTGGGATTTCGTTGGTCGGCTGTGGTCGGGGACTCATCGGCAGTATAGGTGAAGGCCTGTGCTGGCGTGAGGAGACCGACGGAAAGGAGGAGAGCCGATATGAGCGCAATAGAAGGGAATCGCATGGCAATCAACGTTGGTCACATTTCGAGGTGATCGTAAGTCGTCAGCGTTCGATGGACGAAGCCCGAGATGAGCTCGGTTACTGCTTTGTATAGAAGGCCTGGGCGTTTCCCCCGACGCTATCCTCAATATGAGAACTGTATGTTTCGTGGTCTATACGCAAAATCTCGTAGTTTCGCGAGGAATTGCGTGGATTCCTTTTATCATTTTCCCCGATCAGAGGCCTTCCGGCGAAATATTGAGTTCGGGGGAGACTCCCTGTGAGCAAAGAAATGGGGCTATTTTGAAATAGGTACAGAGGGGGCAACAGTGGGGACGTGCTGTCTCCGAGAGAAAAGACCGGTCGGACCCAGGGGGGCGCACCACTCGCACTCGTCGGCTATGGGGTTCCTCCGTTCGAGCTGCGGAAGCGGTCCAGGATAGTTCCCCCCAGTACGCGAGGCCACAGGCTCTTGGTCTCCGTCGAGGTCGAGGAGGACGCTGTGGAGGCGTCCGCAGGTTCAGGGGGACGGTCCGAAGAGGCGGATTTGGGCGTCGGGGGGAGGTCCTGAGAGGCGGTGTCGTCTGTACCCTCCACCTCCGCAATCAGGTCGCGCATCACCACGTTGCGCACCACCTGTACGTGCCCCGTGCGGCGAGTAAACCGCGTCCATCGAAGCGGAACGGTAATTCCCCGTGCGCCCCCACCAAATTCAAACGACCACTCGAGCTCGGTCTGCTCGGCGTGATACGTTTCGAGGGTGTCAAGCACTTCCGGATCTGTAATCTCAAGGTCGGCCCGTACACCCGTAGCATTGAGGCCGGAGAGACGCATGAGCTGAACCGTACTGAACCCCAGCTGCCGGACGCTCATCGGGGAGACGTCGTCCGAGGAGGGGCGAAAATGGACGGTGGAAACGACGAACATGCGGTGCATAAAACAGGAAGCGTTAGAACAAAAAAGATGGGAGACTCCTCGTGCTATACTCTTGAGTTTTCTCCCCTCCAGGATCAATCAAGATGACGGATTGGGACCCCAAAGACCATACGTAAGAGTCCGTAATCTACTTCTCCCTGTATTTAGGCTTAGTAGTGGGGCTGCTACGTATGCAAATGAAATCACGACTGGGAGATCCGTCGTGGAGGGAATCCTAGTGACCTTGCACAACGACTCTGGCGGTTTCGAGCGCGGCCCCCAGACGCCACAATCGTCCCCGTTTGCTGGTAGCGGTCGATCCCGAGCATATTCCGCCCAGGAGATACAGACGGAAACAGCGTCACAATATCTGCGAGTTCTCGCGTTTCAGTTGTGCAAGCCCACTAGTGGTGCGTCAAGTTTTCCATGTCGAGTAGAGCCCCGACCAACGAACGGTACTCAGGCCGTTGAAGCCTCATTCAAGCGGGCGTATTCAATTCGGTACCCGACACCTTCGGCTTGACTGACCACTAGAATCAATCCGTTTACGAGTTGACTGCCAGATTGGGACGCGACGAGGAGGGGTCCAGGATGAGGTCGCGCTGGTGGGCATACGCTGTCATCTCCACCGAATTGCGAAGGTCCAGCTTGTTCTGAACGTTTTCTCGATGCTTCTCGACGGTTCGGTGGCTGATTCCGAGCTTTTCGCCGATCTCTCGGCTCGTGTTTCCTTTGGCCGTTAGTCGGAGCACTTCCCGCTCTCGGTTCGTGAGCGTTTCGTAGCGGTCGTTCGGCTGATTTTGGGCACGCTTGACCGGGTCGATCAGGTCCTCCGACAACTCGCTGCTGAGGTACTTTCCTCCCCGCATCACAGACTGGATGGCGTCCATGAGTTCTCCTAGGGGAGAGCCTTTGAGCACGTACGCCGAGGCTCCTTTCTCGAACGCCTCGCTGACGTACGAATCCTCCCCGTGCATCGACAGGACGACGACTTTCGTCGTCAGGTCAAGCCCTTCAATCTTGGAGAGAATGTCGAGGCCATTAATGCTGGGGAGGCCGAGATCCAGGATGAGAAGATTGGGCTGGTGCTCTTTCAGGAGGGGAACGGCATCCACACCGTCCCCTGTGGTCGCGACGACGCGAGCGTCAAACTGCTCCTTCAGCAACGATTCCAAACCCTGCCGGGTCACGTCGTGATCTTCAACAATGAGGGCCGAAAGCATGATAGGGGGACGCTGATGTTAGGCGTGAGGCTCATTATCGGAAGTTCAATGTAAGGAGGAAAGTGGGAGCTTCCTCTACGCATTAGTGCGTAATTGTGCAGTCCGGGGATAAACAGAACTGAACGACGGACGGCCTCGTCTCCTCCAACGGTGAACCTACGAATTGAGCGAAGAGATCGCGCGAGGGAGTGTAACGGTAAGAAAGGTCCCTTCCCGCTCGGCGGACGCGAGGGTGAAGGTTCCGTTGAGGCGCTCGACACGCTCCCGGATGGCTTGCAGGCCGTATGCGTCGTCTTTGGGATAAGCGGCCGGATCAAACCCCATTCCGTCGTCGAGAACCGACACGGTCAGATTGTTCGTGTCCTTCTGTATTCTCACGTGTGCCTGGTCGGTCTCCGCATGCCGGATCACGTTGAGGAGGGCTTCCTGCACGACCCGATAGATTGTCATCTCCACGAGCGTCGACAATCGCTCCCCGTCCGAAAGATCATTCTGAAGGTCGATAGCCAGGTCCCGTTGCTCCTGCAGATTATTTATGTGAGTTCGGAGCGCCTTCGAGAGGCCGTGTTCGTTCAGGTCTTTCGGATAGAGTCGACGAGAAACCGTCCGAGTGACGGAGGAGACCTGGGTCACGATCTCTTCGATTTCGTCGAATCGGTTCGTTGGAGCCGCGGCCTGCTGCGCTTCCATACGCCCAAGCTCGACTGTCATCTGGAGGGTTGTGAGGAGCCCACCGATCTCGTCGTGCAATTCTTGGTCGATGCGACGCCGCTCCTCGTCTTGAACCTCCAAGAGCCGCTTGTCCATCTGTCGCTGTTCCGTCACGTCTCGGATCATGGCCACCCAGTGGGTCACGGCCGCGTCCGGGCCATACACCGGTGAGATGCTCCAGCGCGCCACGAATGGGGTGCCGTCCTTCCGAAAGGCGACGGCCTCTCCCTCGTGCCCCTGCCCCTCGTCGAGATGAGTCCACAAATCGTGGAGTACCCACCGCTCGGTCCCTTCCCCGAAAATCCACTGCAGCGAGTTTCCAATCACCTCCTGCGGAGCGTACCCGGTGAGAGATTCGACGCGGGCGTTGGCGTAGGTGATCGGGGGGGCGGACCCCGTACGGAGATCCTCGTCGAGGATCAGAACGGCCTCGTGGGTGCTCTTTACCACCGTCTCGAATTTGCGCAGCTCTTCCCGTTGCGTCTTGCGGATGTCAATGTCTTGAATCATTGCGACCGCCTGCACCTGATCCGGTCCGTTCAGTCGGGAAACGGTGAGATGGCCCCAGAACGAGGAATCATCGGAGCGAACGTACCGCGTTTCCAGCATGTACGTCTTTCTCTCCCCATTCAAGACGCGCTCAAACATCTCCGTTTCCGCCACCCGGTCCTCGGGATGCGAAATCGCGTCGAAGTGACGGCCGCGGAGGGTACTTGAAGACCGTCCCACCATCGAGGCTAGCGCCGGATTTACGTTCAGAAAGTGGCCCGTCTCGTCCAGAAGGGCAATCCCGAGGGCGGCGTTCTCGAACACCCCCCGAAACCGTCGTTCACTCTTCTCCAGGCTTCGGCGGGTTTCCCGCCGCTGCGTAATGTCGTCGAGGTGAAAGACGGCACCGAGGAAGGTGTCGGTGCTGTCGTACAGGGGCGCGCCGCTGGTCGACAACAGATGATGACTGCCGTCCGGCCATTTGACGTCAAGCTCAACGTCGCGTAGAGGCTCACCCGTATTTTTGACGCGGGCAAACGGAAGCTCGTGATCGGGAATCGGCTCGCCCGTAGGCGTCTGAATGTCCCATCCCAGATCGTCATAGGTCCGGTCCAGGATCTCATCTTCCGGCACGCCCAGTATTTCCTGAGCGCGATTGCTCGCCCGGATGAAGTTGCCCTCGGCATCAAGGACGACGATGGCCGTGGGGCTCGTTTCGAAGATCCGATTCAGGAGGTCGCGCTCCTCCCGAATAATTTGTTCTCGCTCCTTCAGCTCTGTGATGTCGGTGTACATGGTGTACACCTCCGGAGGAGCGTCGGGTCGTTCGTAGCCGGCGACCTGCAGTCGAAAGTAGCGGGGGCCGTCGGGGGTGTGGTGGGTGGTCTCCACCTTTAGGGTCCCGTCTTGCAGGGCACGCTTCGTGAGGGCCTGGGCCGATTCATCCTGGACTTCCGGGACGAGGAGGGCATTGAGGTCCGTTCCCTCCACGCTGCTGGTCGACACCCCGAAAACATCCTCAAAAGCGTCGTTAATCGCCATGATGGATGCGGTGTTCTCCTCCACACGGCATCGAGCCACTGGCGTCGGCAGATTGTGGAAAAGGGTTTCGAACCGATGGTGCTCTTCCCGGAGGGCCTGCTGGGCTTCATGCTCGGACGTGATGTCTTCGATGGTGCCCGTGATACGGGTGATGGTGCCTTGGTTCGAGTGCGCAACGCCGCGGACTCGAACCCAGCGACGAGTGTCTTTCGCAGTAGTCAGCGGGAGACGAAGATCGTACGGGATTCCTTCCGTTGCGCACCGATCGAGGGCGGCTCGGAGCTTGGGTTGGGCCTCCTCGGCAAAGTAGCCGATCGCGGTCTCGACGTCCGGGTCGACGTCGAAGGGCAACTCATAGAGATTGTACGTCATCTCCGTCCAGTGGAGCTCCTGGGTGGTAAGGTCAATTTCCCAGCCCCCTACCCGCGACACGCTTTGCACGCGACGGTGAAAATCGCGGCTGCGCTCTAATTCGGCCTGGGGGTTTGTGGGGGGGCGGCCGCGCAGACACTGACCCGCGCGACGGGAAATTTCTTCGACGAGGGCGTGGTCGGCATCCGAAAACGGCTCGGGGCGGGCCTCGGGATCGGCAAAACAGACCGTTCCGTACAACTGGCCGTCGACCAGTACCTTGGTCCCTACGTAGCAGGAAAACTCATGCGTTTGGTAGGCTCGGTCATCCGCCCATCCTTCTTGAGGAGCGTTATAGAGGGAGATGAGGTCGTTTTCGGCGAGGATGGACCGGCAGTAGGAGGTGCTGAGGTCGCTGACGTCATCTTCTCGGAGTGAGGCACAGTGCCCGGCCATCGCCACGATTCTGTGAGTGCCCCGCCCTGGGTTGATCTGAGACAGGTAGGCTGTTTGCACCTCTAACGTGGTGCGGCCCACCTCCAAAAGGGCTCGTAGCGTATCTTTCGGAGCGTCGAGAGGGTCCGTCGTAAGGGCCTCTAACTGTTCCCGGTCTTCAGCCCGGAGGGGGGATGGGTCCTGTTCCGCTCGAATCGTCTCGCCAGACGTGTTGGAAGAAGAGGGAGGAGGGGGAGACGCTGAGGCCATGGGGAAAGCGCAGTGATCGGAAAACGAGGGGGAGCCAGAACGACCTGGACCGTAGTTAGGAGAGTTGTCCGGGGTCTAAAACCACGGAACAGGTACGAAAGCCTCCATTGAATTTCCTTTTGAAGGAGGGAGGTTCAACCGGATGGTACAATAACGTTCCATTTACGAATCATTTGTCCCATATTTGACAGGTTGCCTTCCTTGTCAATCAGGGAACGACTGCTGGGCAGACCGGGGAGAGAGGGCGGAAGCGTGCCGGTCAGGTGCCGTCTCTTCGGACTGGTAGCAACGAAGCAAATCCGCCGGCATCGATGCGACCTCGGCTCTTGGGGCTTAGAGACTGTTTTGATTTCACACGCTGGCGTCAGGAGTTTCACGTGACGACTGCAACCGGGTCGATTCCAGCCGTTCTTCACTCCAACATTCCTCGCGAGCCTCCTGGGTAAAACGGAACGGCATCGTTAATGAACACGACTCAAAAATCAAAACAGTCTCTTACACCGACTCGGAAGACTGGAGGGTGGGAGGAAGCGTCACGGTGAGGTGAGTCCCCTCTCCCACCTGACTTTCGATGGACAACTTACCGTTCAGGCGCTGGATGCGCTGCTGTATCGTCGTGAGACCATACGAACGAGCCTCCTGAAGGGCGTCGGAGGGATCGAAGCCCTTTCCGTGATCGATGATCTCGCCTCGAAGGCCCTGGTCGGTCTCATAGAGACGGACGCGGACCGAGTCCGTATCGGCGTGTTCGACCACGTTGGAAACGGCTTCCCGAAACACGCGAAACAGCACGCTTTCCAGAAGGGGGGGAAGCTGTTCGTCGTTCGAAAGTGCAATTTGGAGGTCGACGGTGAGGTCATACTCGTCGGCAAACTCGTTCGCCATGTGGGAGAGGGCCTCTGAGAGCCCAAAATCGTTGAGCACGCGGGAGGAGGAGGCATCCGTGAGCCGTCGGACCGTCTGTGAGAGCGTATTGATCTGGGACTCCAGTTCGTTCATGAGCGGGGCAGTCTCGGCAGACGTATTCGACACGAGGGCCTCAATTCGGCTGGCAACCATTTGTAGTGAGGCCAGCTGTCCTCCCAGTTCGTCGTGCATTTTTCGCGCAATGCGTGCCCGTTCCTTCTCCTGTGCCTCCAGGAGCCGCTCGGCCGTGCGTTGCTCGTCGGTAACGTCCCGCTGGACGGCCACCCAGTGGGTGATCCGGTCGTGATTGTCCCTCACCGGGGCGATGCTCCATTGATTGACGAAGGGCGTCCCGTCCTTGCGGTAATTGATGGCCTCGCCTTCGAATGGTTTTCCCTGCTTCAGCCGCCGGTGCAGGCGGGAAATGACCCAGGGCTCAGTCTCCGGCCCTTGCAGGATCCGGGGCGTTTTTCCGAGTACTTCCTCCGCTTCGTAGCCGGTAATCTCCGTAAAAGCAGGATTCACGTACGTGATTTCCGGCCCGGGGGACTCGATCGGTTCTCCTTTCGTGATGAGGACTCCCTCCTGGGCCTGTTCGACTGCCGATTCCAAAAGCGGAGTGCTTTGAGGAGGAGTTTGGGATTCTGAGCAGACCGAGTTGGGCATAGTGGTACGGGGGCCAGGCGAACGGAAGGGAATCAGTCACTCTGCATCTGTATAGGCCAAGTATAAGGAAGGGCGAAACGAAGCGGAATACGCGAATATTCGGAGTTCTAGTGGACCGTTACAGATGAGATTGCTTGGGACGCTCAATGACATCTAACAGTCCACTAGCAGGCTGTTGCGCATAGACTCACCTTCACACTTGATTCTAAAATTGCCAAAGACATTGGCTTTAATTTGGCATGTGAAGAAAATTTTCTCTTTCAAGGTATATGTAGCGCCAAAAAACTCGCTTGGGCGAGCTTCCAAACCCCAATTCGCAACAGGTTGCTAGTCCAACGGGCGGGCCCGCGGTTGACGATACCCCGACGATCGATCGGGCCAATCAATTTTCCGGGGCCGGTGGGGAGGAGAGGTCAGGAAGCGAAATCCTGCGAGTCGAACAGGGTGGCGGCCCGACCCAGGTCGACGTTTCCCCCACTGACGACCACCCCAATTCGGCGGCCTTGTCCCTGTACGGCCCTGCTCAGAAGGGCGGCCGCTCCGAGCGCGCCGGTCGGCTCCACCACAATTTTCATTCGCTCCCAGAGCAGGTGCATGGCCCGGACGAGGGCGTCGTCGGAGACGGTGACCATGTCGTCGACGTGCTCCAAGACGAGCGGAAAGGTGATGTCTCCAAGATATGGGGTGCGGGCGCCGTCGGCCACCGTGTCGGGGTTCTCTACGGTCTTCAGTTCGCCGGAGTGAAACGACCGTGTGGCGTCGTCACCGGCCGCGGGCTCGACCCCGATCACGGTGCAATCGGGCGCGTGATGCCTCGCAGCGATCGCGCATCCGGAGAGGAGGCCGCCCCCGCCGCAGCAGACCAGGAGGGCGTCTAGAGGGCCGGTCTGCTCGAATAATTCGTCGCCCACCGTGCCCTGTCCGGCGATAACGTCCGGATGGTCGTACGGAGGGATGAGGGTGAGGCCTCGTTCCTCTGCAAGGGTCTGTCCCAGGGTTTCGCGCGTGGTGGTGTCCGGATCGTACGGCACAATCTCGGCCCCGTATCCACGGGTCGCGTCGAGTTTCACCTGCGGGGCATTCTCCGGCATCACAATGGTCGCGTCCACGCCGTGCAGGCGCCCGGCCAGGGCAATGGCCTGTGCGTGGTTGCCAGACGAGTAGGTGATCACCCCTCGCTCTTTGGCGTCCGGAGGCAACTGTGCGATGGCGTTGTAGCCGCCGCGGAGCTTGAATGCACCAGTTTTTTGAAAATTCTCGCACTTGAACGACACCTCGGCGTTCACGCGTTCGTTCACGGTGCGTGAGGTCATCACCGGGGTGCGGTGGGTAACGTCGGCGAGGCGATCGGCGGCGGCCGCTACGTCGGCGTACGTGACGGGGGAAGCCTCTGACGATTCAGCAGTAGCCATTCAATCAGTACAAGTATTTCTGGAAAAACGTCGCTGGTTTGTACGTCGGCGCCGGCGCCCCGGTCCCTTCTCTGACTTTTCCGCACAACGCTCGTTCTCATGATTCCCGTCTGGCTCACCGACACGGTGACAAGCGACCTCAACCGCGCGCTCCACTACACTCAACTGTGGGGACTGCACGGCATGGAGCTCCGGACGGTGGGGGGGCCGGACGATCGCATCCCCAACGTGAATCAGCAGCAGATCCGCGATCAGATTGACGGAACGGATCTCCTGCTCGGGAGCGTGGTGCCATCGATGTTTGAGGGACCGATCAGCGACCGGGCGGCCTGGATGAACGACCTTCTCCAGTTCGAAGACACCCTCAAGCTCTGCAATCGCGTCGGGTGCCCCCGTGTCACGATTTCACCGTTCGCCGCCGAGTCGGACGCGTCGCACGAGGCCATTGTCGATGCGCTCCGGCGGGCCGGGGAGGCAGCGGAGGACTACGGGGTGCTCATCGCCGTGAAGAACGGCCCGGAAACTGCCTGTCCGACCGGCGCGGCGCTCGCCGAGGTGCTGACGGAGGTCGGCCATCCCCAGGTCCGGGCGGCCTGGAACCCCGCGGGTGCACTTCGGGCCGGGGAGCCCCCCATCGACGGATTGATGGCGCTCTCGGGACTCGTGACGCTCGTGCGGTGCAGCGACGGGTTTGTGACGGACGAAGGGTACTGGGAGGACGTGACGCTGGGGGAGGGAGCGGTGGGCTGGCGCGAGCAGTTTGAGCTCCTGCACGCCCGCGACTTTCGAGGGCCCATCAGCCTGGAGGTGTACGTCGAGCCGCGCCCGGAAGAAGGACTGCGGTCGGCCACGACGCTCGTCCACATGCTGCGGGAGGTGCGAGCACAGGCGGCCTCCGAATAGGACGCTCGTGTCAAGAAACCCGGTCCCCGGCCATTCGTAGCCGGTTTTGGGATTCCCCAGCCATTCTTTTTGCACCACTCGTCCCGCCGTTATGGCCCTTTCCCGTGAAGACGTGCGCCACGTTGCCGAGCTTGCCCGTCTGGACTTCTCCGAAGAAAAGGAAGCCCAGATGGCCGAGGAGATGAGCCAGATTCTCGACTACGTCGAAAAGCTCGATGAACTCGACACGTCGGGCGTTCCGCCCATGTCCCACGTGCTGGACGTGACCAACGTCTACCGGGACGACGAGATTGAGTCGCGCATCGACCAGGAGCAGGCCCTGGAACCGGCGCCGGACACCGACGGCACGTACTTTCAGGTTCCGCAGGTCATTGAGTAGTGTCGGCCTGAGGGGTCGCGTAGGCCTCAAAACCCAACTCGCGGAGGTACTCGTACGTGGGAGCAAACTCGCTGCGAAGTTCCGATTTCAGCTCTTCTGGTATTTTATCTTTGTCGGCGGTGTCGAGCACTCGGAGGATCCGGAGTTTGATCCACCGGACGATTTGACTCTGGAGCATCCACTGATATAGTTCCGGCAGGGTCTTCTTGATTGGGCGGACGGTGTACCGGTAGAACCGACGGTACGTTGCGCTGCCCGTCGGGTTTTTGGGTCCCCCGTCAGATGCCGGACACGGTGCATCAGGAAGATCCAGAAAGGAAAGCAAGGCAGTCCACAGCTCCTCCGGTGCGTCTTTCCCTTCCTCCAGGCTTACGACCTTGAATTGGTCGGGGCCGAACCGTTCGGCAAATGCGGGGAGGGTCCGCTCGTAGTGACTGTCGCGTACGAGCATGTCATCCCGTCCGTCCAGTGCCTCTCGCAGCGACGTCTGTTCGTCGAGGATGCCGAGCTGTTTGTGGTAGCGGTACTGCGACAAGAGCCGCTGGATCGGGTCACGGACGATGGCGAGGATCTTCGCCTCCGGGTTGTAAGAGTAAATCTTCTCGGCCGTCCGCTCATGGCGGTAGTACATCACCGTGGCCTCGCCGAAGTAGCGGTAGTCCTCATCGAACGAAAAGTGGGAATGGTAGGAGTCCCTAGTGTCGGGACCGGGGCCGTCGCCGCCGAAGAAGTACAGCTCCTTGACTTCAGACATAAAGACATCCGGGTGCTGGCGGAGGAGGTAGTACAGCCAGGTCGTACCCGCCTTGTTCACTCCAATGACGAAGAGGTTGACCCGTGACATGGGTTAAAAAGCGAAGGCTCGAAGAGGAGAGGTGCAGGCGAATCGAAAGCGCGGATCCGCTGGAACAGGGAAAACCCCCTGCCGTTTCGGGCGACCGGTACGGACAGGGTCGAAGGCCGTCCCGCTCATCACAATAACGTGACTGTCACCAACGTCCATCCACATGTCGTCGCTTCCCCGTCGGTCGTCATCGCAGCTGCAGGCCCGTGATACGTTTTGGGGACGCTTGTCGCCCACCGCTCGCCACGGCACGTGCTTGGCCCTTCTCCTCGTCGTGGCCGTGTCATTCTACTCCCCGATGATTTTTGGAGGGAAGGACATCCACGGCATTGACAGCATCAGCTGGCGGGCCAATGCGGAGGCCCTCATCGAGTACCAGGAAGAGACTGGAGAGCATGCTCTTTGGGCGCCGAATGTGTTCAGCGGCATGCCGGCGTTCATGATCAACTATAAGCTTGCGATTCCCCAGGTTGATGACATTGCCGATGCGGCGCGCCCCTACGCCTGGCCGGTGTCTCATCTCTTTTTCCTTCTCCTGGGCGTGTACCTGCTGGTGTACTACCTCACGCGAAACCATATTTCCGGGCTCTTATCGGCCCTTGCCTTTGGGTTCACGACGTATCTCCCCATCATCCTGAGTGTGGGGCACAATACGAAATTTATCGCGCTGGCGTATGCCCCATACGTCCTGCTGACGTTCATCTATACCCTTCGAAATCCGTCACTGCTAGGGGGGTTATCCTTCGCGGCTGCACTGGGAATTGAGCTCCGGGCCAAGCATCCGCAGATTACGTACTTCCTGCTGATGATGGCCCTCGTGTGGTGGATTGTGGAGTTGTGGCACGCCTGGGATGAGGACGAATTCGCTCCCTTTGCGAAGTCGACCGGATGGCTGGCCTTAGGGACCGGCCTTGCCTTGCTCCTGGTGGCCCAGCCGTATCTCGCCATTTATCAGTACAAGCAGTATTCCGTGCGGGGGGCCGAAGCAGCTGCGGGAGGTGGGGGCGGCGGGGCAATGGGATGGGAGAAGACCATGCGCTGGAGCCAGGGGCCGAAGGAGCTGTTGACACTCGTAATGGCCGATGCCTTCGGGGGCGGCGGCCAGACGTATTGGGGGCCGAAGACCTTTACCGAGGGCCCGCACTACATTGGAGGGGTCATTTTGGCCCTATCGGGGCTCGCCGTATGGCGGGTGCGAAGTCGCCTCACCTGGGGACTCGGCGCGGGCGTGCTTGCGACGATTGTCTTCTCGCTGGGCAAGTACGCGTCCTGGATTACCTGGCCGATGTACCAGTACTTCCCTTTTTACGAGGCCTTCCGCGCCCCAGAAACCTGGCTCAGCATAAGTGCCCTCGGCCTCGCGATCCTTGCCGGGATTGGTCTGGATGACGTACTTCGCACCGACACCGACCGTCACGCGGAGGGGGAGAAGACCCAGGCCCTCTTGTATTCGTTCGGGGCCGTTGGCGGACTCGTTTTGCTGGTGATGGTGGGGAAGGGGGTACTGTTTGATTTTGAGAATCCCCGCGAGACTCAGGTCGTGGAGCGCATCGAGCAGCGGCCGAATCTCACACGATCAAACCCGCAGGTTCAGCGCTTCTACCAACAGCTCGAGCAACGGAAGACGCAGCGGCGAGAGGCCCTGCAGGCCGACGCCTTCCGCACCTTGTTGGCAGTGGGCGTTGCGCTTCTCTTGCTCTGGCTCTATCGTCGACGGACCCTCTCCGGATGGCTGGCCGGGGGGCTCGTCGTGCTCATTGTCGTCGTGGATCTCTGGGGCGTGGATCGGCGGTATGTGGGAGACGACCAGTTCTCGCGTCAGCCGGATCTGGAGTCCCAGATTCCGACCTATCGCTTCGACCAGTTTCTCACCAAGCAGATGGAACAGGCGGGCGGCCTGGGACACTTCCGGGTGTATCCGCTCCAGGCGCCGTATCAGAACGAGGCGGTCGCGTCGTATCACTACGAATCGGCCGGGGGGTACCACGGAGCCAAACTCCAGCGGTACCAGGACTATCTCGACCACATCCTGCAGGCCTCGCAGGGCGGGACGCCCAACGAGAATGCCTTCGACCTGATGAACGTCCGGTACATCCTTGCGCAGCAACAGCTCTCCGGCACGGAGGTCGCGTATCGGGACGAGCAAAACAAGACCCTCGTACTGGAGAATCCCGACGCGCTCCCGCGAGCCTTTTTCGTGGGGCAGACCGACGTGGTCGAAGGAGCGAAGCAGACGTGGGAGCGGCTCCGCAGCTCGAGTTTTGATCCTCGGCAAACGGCCCTTCTCCCGGAAGCGCTCGACGCGCCGGTGACCCCAATCGACAGTGGAAGCACGACGCAGGTTCGCCTCGAATCGTATACCCCTCCGGAGATTGAGTGGACCCTCCAGACGGAGGCCCCGCGCCTGTTCGTCGCCAGCGAGGTGTACTATCCGGCCGGTTGGAACGCGTACCTGGATGGAGAGCAGGTGCCCATTCATCGCGTCAACTATCTCCTGCGGGGGGTGCACGTCCCTGAGGGGGAGCACACGCTGGTCATGCGCTTTGAGCCGTCGGCGGATCGGTACGGGCGGTGGATTGCAGGCACCACGACGGCCGGAGTGTACGGTGGAATCTTGCTGATGCTCGGCCTGCGCTATCGCCGACGAGACTCCCTGCTGGACGAATCGGCCGACGAGGATGGGGAAGAATAGAACGGTGGATGCTTCTTTCCCTCAGAGAGTGGAGGGGGCGATCGACGCTCCTCTGCCGGTCGGCAGGCGAGGAATGGAGCATCGCTCGAACGGGGCGTTGGGGGGGACGTTGAGCGATCCTGTCCGATTTCAGGCTGGTAGCGTCGTTGGAGTCCAACGGTACTACGAAGGGGGAGACCTTTTGAGAGGGCGACCCCCCTGTGCTGTGCCACGAAGAGTGGGACTGTGATTCCACTCACACCTTCAGATTCCAACGGTGCCCTCAAGCTTTTACTAGACCACAGTTCTTGTTTTTCATCGCGAAGGAGGGTCGTTCTATGGCGCGTCGTGTGCTTGTCCTTACCTACTACTTTCCGCCGTCGGGAGGGCCGGGCGTTCAGCGTGTGCTGAAATTTGTGAAATATCTCCCCTCGTTCGACTGGACGCCGGTCGTGGTTACGGTGGAGGAGGGAGCCTATCCGGCTCGGGATGATTCGCTTGAAGACGACGTTCCGGACGCCGCTGACGTGCATCGGACCTCCTCCTGGGATCCGTATCATCTCTATGCTCGGCTCACGGGACGGTCGGAGGAGGACGCGGTGGTGCAAGGCTCGCTCGAAGGCCGAGAGCAGACCTGGAAGGAACGCCTGGCGCGTTGGGTCCGGGCCAATCTCGTGCTGCCGGATGCCCGGGTGGGGTGGGTGCCGTTTGCCATTGGGCAGGGGCGCCGCCTTTTGGCGGCGCAGCCGTTTGACGCGATTCTCACCACGGGGCCGCCGCACTCCACGCACCTCGCGGGAGCGGCGCTTCAATGGATGACCGGTACGCCGTGGATTGCCGACTTCCGCGATCCGTGGACGGACATTAATTACTACCAGGAGCTCCCGCACACGGCCCTAGCGCTACGGATCGATGCGGCGCTGGAACGGCTAGTTCTCCGCCGGGCCGATGCGGTGACGACGGTGAGCCCAAGCTGGCGGTCGTTGCTTCAGGGGAAGACGGGGGCAGGGAACGAAACGCCCATTCACGTCATCCAAAATGGATTTGATGCCGAAGACGTGGGGCGAGACGGCGTTGGGGTAGACGAGGAGAGGTTCGCCATTACACACGTGGGCTCGCTTTACGCTTCTCGCAATCCGACGGCACTCTGGCAGGCCATCCGGCGGCTTCGCGACGAGGGGGCGGTTCCAAACCTGCGCATCCGACTCGTGGGCATGGTTGATCCAAACGTGCGGGCGTCGCTCCGTGAACAGGGACTGGCGGACATCACGGAGTTCGTGTCGTACGTTCCTCACCCAGAGGCGGTGGAGTACATGCAGCGGGCGGGGTTGCTGCTGCTTTCCATTGAGCGGTTTCCAGCGGACAATGGGATGCTGACGGGCAAGATTTACGAGTATCTTGCCTCGAGACGACCCATTGTGGGTGTGGGCCCGGCGGATGGGGATGCCGCTCGTTTGCTCGAACAGACGGGTGGGGGGCAGCTCTATGGGCGGGACGACATTTCGGGCCTTGCAGCCTACCTCCGGTCGCAGTACGAGGCCTGGACGGCGGGGGAGCCTGAGTCGGGGGCTTCTTTGGACGCCCTGCAGCCGTATCAGCGGGAGGCAGAGACAGAGGAGCTTGCCGAGATTTTGGGAACCCTCCGGGAGTGAGTCCCGACGGTTGTGTGAACAGAGGGGCTATTCCTGGTCCAGGATTTGTTGATACAACTCCGCCAGCCGCTCGCCCTGAATGGGGGCATTGTACTCGGCCTCCACGTGCTTACGCCCAGCCTGAGCCATCTCGGGCCACCGGTCGGGCGACTCGACGAGTCGACGCAGGTGGTTGAGGAGCGTGTCGGGATCTCGTTCGGGGGCAAGGAGGCCGCTTTCCTCGTGCTTGACGATGGAGGGGATGTCGCAGTGACGCGTGCTCACAATGGGCATGCCGCTGGCCGCCATTTCGATGAGGGTGACCGGCGCGCCGCCTTCCCCATCTCCATTTCGGGCCGTCACGCTGGGCTGGAGGAAGACGTTATGGTCGTACGCCTCCTCCATGAGCACGTCGTGGGGCTGGTAGCCCGGCATCCGCACGGCGTCGCCGAGGTCCCATTCATCGATTGCATCGAGGATGCGCTCCTTTTCGGCCTCGCTACCGGACACGTTCTTCGAGAATCCCAGCGGCAGCGGCACCTTCGCCACGCCTCCGATGATTGTGACCTCTACGGGAATGTCCTCCTGCAGGCGGCCGAGGGCCTCGATTGCATAGGGAATGCCCTTCTTTTCACGAAAGGAGGCCGCTAGAAGCACGCGTAGCGGTTCGCCCGGTTCGTAGGTTCGGGGGCGGAACGGGATGTCCGCGACGGGGACCCCAAGGTGGTGAACGTGGACCTTCTCTTCGGGACACCCGAGATCCACGACCGACTGCGCCATGTGCGGCCCCTCGCAGAGGATGCCGGCTGCCTGCTCAAACAATTGTTGGTACCGCTGCTTCCATTTCGGGTCTTGCTGCGGGTAGGAGGTCACGTCATTTCCATAGAACGTCACTACCTGGGGGACCTCCGTGCGGCGAGAGACCTCCAGGTTCTGCCAGCTGTAGTCGCCGAAGTGGGTGTGGAAGAGGTCGGCGCC
The DNA here is from genome assembly GCA_018609755.1 of Salinivenus sp. Taxonomy (GTDB): domain Bacteria; phylum Bacteroidota; class Rhodothermia; order Rhodothermales; family Salinibacteraceae; genus Salinibacter. The sequence continues at coordinate 22,405 of JAHENZ010000140.1, forward strand.
GCACTGTTGCACCTGCTCGATGGTGTACGGGTAGTACGGGCGAAGGCCCAAAAATCTTAGGCCCACGTCCCACTGATGGCGCCACGGAGCATCGTCGGCGAAGCAATGAATGTTGTCAATCCTAAACTGGTCGAGATTATCGGTCTGCTCGCAGATGACGTGCGGCTCAACGGTGTCCGGCAGGAACTGGACCTGGTTATAAAGCCAGGTCTGGGTTTGAGGAAGCCAGCGACGGGTGTAGTGGGCTGCTGTCAATGATCCCTTCTGAAGGGAAGACATAGAAGACGATTGTGAAACGTGGGCGTAGGAGTGAGTGAGACGTTCAATACGGACGGCGTTGGGAGCGGTCATAACCCAGTTGGTCCATCTCATCCCCACAGATCGTTGTGATGAGGGATAAGTTTTCTTGCCCGAAGAACGCTTCCCAGTTTTCGCCTCGGTGACTTCCGCGGGGTTGAAACGCCACGTCGAGTTTCTCGGAAATGTCGCTTCGTTCAGAAATATTGAGGGCTGAGGCCGCACGACGGACGCACTGGTATTTCTCCTCTACGAAGTCCTCATACTTGATGAGGAGGCACTTTGATGTTGAGCTGCGAAGCGAGCGTAATCCCTGAATCGCTCGGACCCATCGTTTGGCGAGAAGCTCAATGTAGTTGTCGGCAGGAATCTGCCAGGCCTCCCCGTCGAGGAGCGTTCGTGCGGGAGAGAGATGTTGCCTATCTTCTTCGCGAAGGGTCTTTCGATCACCGGGAAGGTGCCGACTGTCCAATAGACTCCGGATGTTGGCACGAGGATCGCGCGCGACGAAGACGTACTTGGCAGTGGGGAATCGGGCAACGACCTGCTCGGGGAAAAATGTCATCATTGGCTCTTTGAGCAGATCCTTGGAGAAAAAATAGGGGTAATCATGGACAATCTGGTCAAAGTTGAGGTCCCCACGCATCACGTCGAGACCGTTATATCCCCACAGGGGGGGGATGTCAACCGTTTTGGAGAGTGCACCATAGTCGGCTAAGAGATGGGCGATGGCCGAAGTACCGGATTTCTGATTGCCGACTACGATGATGGGGCGTTCGTTCACGGAGGCGGTGAGGTGGCGTACCCGATACAGGATGCCTTTAAGGGTGGAAACGGCTGAATGGGCGATGTCGGCACCTGGTAGAGACATGGAGCAATCGAGAATGACGGGAAGGCTGTTTCGGGTAAAGGCTATTTCCCGGAGTCGGTCTGAACGCGCTTTTCCCATTCCTCGAGAAGTAAGGTAAGGCTTTCATGGTAGGCCTGCAGTCCAAAACCGTGGGCGAGCGCCCAGTAGACGACCATACCAAAGGGAACCTGTACCAGAAGGCGGAGCCAGTGGCCCCAAGTGGGGGGTAGAACGACCCCGAAACCGAACACAAGTGCCATCATGATAGCGCTGCACCCGGCGATACCAGCCAGATTCCAGTGAAAGGTTCCAAACGATAGGTTGATGAGGCGTCCAGGAATTACAATGCCGTGATAGTGCAACAGATATCCCCGGATGGTGAATGCGATAGCAACACCCATAACGCCCCACTGCACGCCAATTACGAACGAAAGAACCGTTGCCGTGCTCACGACTAGGTTCCAGTAAAACATTAGATCTGTTCGGCCCTGAGATTTAAAGAGCCACCCCGTTGTCGAGCTCACAGGTTGTTTGATCCCAATAAGACATAGGACCTGCATGACAGGAATGACGGCCTCCCATTTCGGACCAAAGAGGGCAAGCACAAAGGACTCGGCGACGACCATGAGTCCGCACATCATGGGGATTGAGATGAACCCGATCGTCCGGGTGGCTCGCAGGTAGACGCGCCGAACGTGATCAACATCATCCTGAAGGCGAGAGAGGGTAGGAAACATAACCTCTCCAATGATGCCCCGGATCAGGTGAATGGGGAGCATCATGGTATCATACGCGCGGTTATAGATCCCCAGTCCGGAGGAGCCTACATAGCGTCCAATGAGGAGGTCGTCCGAATTTCGGGTCCAGTAATTGATTGTGTTAAAGCCGAGAAGGTTGGTGCTATAGGAGGCTAACTCTCGAATCGCGCGCCACTGAAAGGTGAATCGGGGATGCCAGGAACTGAGCAGCCACACCGCCGCTCCGTCGGCTGCGGTGTTGACCACGGTTTGCCAGACGAGGCTCCAGACTCCATAGTCGAGAAGGGCAAGGGTGATTGCGACGCCGCCGGACGTGATGGTGGCCACCAGCTTCACAATCGTGATCTTCCGGAAGTCCATGGTCCGCCGGAAGAGAGCCGTTTGCACCGTGGCCAGCGACTCGAACGTGAACTGGATGGCCACGAACATGGTGAGCAGCTCCAGCAGCGGTTCGCCGTAGAACTGGGCAATGAGCGGAGCTGCGCTGGCCAGTCCTATGGTGAGGAGGATGCCCAGCCCAGCCTGGAGCCAGAAGACGGAGGAGAGGTGGCGCTCTTCGATTTCTTCTCGCTGGACGAGGGCCGCCCCAAATCCCGCATCGGCAAAGAGGGAGGCAAATCCCGTAAAGACCACGATCATCCCGATGAGGCCGAAAGCTTCGGGCGTAAGCAGGCGGGCGAGGAGGACGGAAATACCAAACTTCAGTCCCTGCTCGCTAATGCGGTTTAGCGTGGTCCACCCGATGCCCGAGATGACTTTCTGTCGAAGCGAGTCCAGCGATTCCACACCAGTAGGACAACTGTTTACAGTCTCACGGCAGAACGACTACTCGTAGGTAAAGGACGGAACGAAGGTCGAACGCGAGTCGCTCCGGGATCGGTTGTGAATCTGATCCAGTGTTGCGTTGCGTTCTTCCCGTCCATCCCAATCCGCGAGCTCCTGGTGCTTGAAGAGGCTCTGGACTTCATTTTGGAGACGGTACCAGGCGCGCTGCCACAGGGCGAGTTCCCGATCTTCAGACGATGTCATTAGCGGATAGCCGAGGAGCGCGAGCACGTCTCCAGCCACAGCTTCAAAGATGCGAACCTCACGATCGGACAACTGGTGCCGGAATTTGGCTTTGTTGTCGGACATGACCGGCTTTGACAGGTTTTCCCAGTATTGGGATTTCTGGGCCTGCTCCACCGCCTCGTCCGTCTCGTGGAAGTACAGCATCCGCTTCTCAAATTCCAGCCCCGCAAAGTCGCAGATTTGCCGGATGGTCGCTTCAGGGTTTTCGATTAGGTCTTCATAGCGAACGATTATGGATCCGTTGGTGTGCTGGATTTCCTGGTGCACTCGCAGGCATTTTTTCTGCTGGTTCATCCACTCGTTCGCAATTGCGTATGCGTGCTGGTCGTGGGTGGGCATGTCCTGGATGGAGCACGCAACGTCACGTCCGTCTCGACAGAGGTAGATGAACTGGGCGTCGGGAAGATGCTCACGGATTTGATGGGCGTGGTTGAACAGCTGATTTTCTTTGCAGACCCACCCGTCCGCGTTCTCTTCGCGAGCATAGGCCCGGTAGAGCGTGCTAATGACGCTCGTGAGGGTTGGGGCAGTGGCGTGTTGTTGAATCTGCTCCGGAGAAAAGTGATGCTTCCACTTGAGATGCGCGTATGACTGTTGGGTCATCATCACCGCATCCTCCACGAGACGTTGAAAGTTGGCGTCTACCGTTAGGGGGCCATACTGGGGGAGTGCCTCGGTGAGGTGGCGCCACATGTGGGGAGGCGGGGGGGCGGCTAGGTGGGGGTGGGCACCGAGCATCATGCGAAGCAGGTTGCTTCCACTTCGCTCGGAGGACATGATGAAAAGAGACATCATAACGGTGAGAAAAAGTGCAGAACGCGCCGTGAAGCCTTTCGACGCTGGATCAGAAGTCGACCGGGCTCGGAATACAAGTCATCGACTTCACGATGGACCGGGTCTCTTGATCCGGTTGACCAAGCGTTCTTCGTCTGGGTTTTGAGGACTGTTGGTAGACGGGGAGAACGATTCGACCCCCGGATTCCGGATGTCCGCGGAGTGGACGCGGGAGCGGAGAGACTGAATGAGTCGGTCCGGAGCCCTGCAGAACGACCGGTAGTTTACCGAGAGGACACGGTCGGACCGCAGAGCCGATAAATCATCATTGAGTTTCTGGTCCAGGCCGTACAACTGCCGAGCAATCTGTTCGTCGACGGGTAGGTCCTCCAGTTCTCGATGATTCGGGGGGCGGGCCGACCACCAGTTGGTTGGATCCTCGAGGTTTGCATGCCGGGCCCGAAGAAGCGAAAGTGCTACGTCGGCCCGATCCCGCTGCACCCGGAGGAAGTACGCATTGGGAAAAATGGAAGCGAGCGTGGTGATGCGAAGCAGGTGCTTGACGTTCTTATTTACGAAGAACGAGTCCCCAAACAGCCGTTGCAAAAACGCAACGGTTCGAGTCATCGTCTTTCGGGCCCGGGACGAGACCTGCTCGGGACGGACGTACTCGTCAAACCCAAAGAAGCGACCCCAAAAGCGACCCGCTTCGTGAGGCGCCATCGGTCCAGAAACGGTCCCGTAGCGGCTCGTGAAGTTCGAGTGATACTCGTCGTTCCAGGTGCACTGGATCCAGGTGGCAAGGCAGGGGGCACGGTAGTACCGCCCGACACCGTTCGTAAAATAGGCCACTGAGAGACGATGAACGACGTACTGGTAGACGAGCGTGGTGCCGGAACGAGGAAGCCCCAGGATAAACAGCAGCGGCTGTGTTGGGGACCGGGCCTGGAGCAAAAGCGCACGTTCCAAAAGTCCAGCCAGATACACGTCCGTCTCGCATAATCGGGCAATGCCTTTCCGACCCTTTTCCCGAAGAAGTCCAAGCATCATCCAAACATCGTTTCCAAGAGGGATCGTGTATAGGTACGGCGTTTCACCGGCCACTTTTTAGCTCCAAATCGGGACTTGAACTGGGCGACGCCGTCATGCCCCCCGCTGGGATTGAAATCATAGTACGCATACCCCTCGTTTATCGACGCTTCGATGATGTCGGTATGAAGTACATTGTTGGGGCGATAATCGAAATATTCCTCGTGTGCAGCTCCATGCCAGTATGAAACGTGCTGGTTCCAGCTAAACATTAGGGCTCCAGAGGCAACCGCATCGTCTACCCAGGCGAGCCAAAGCGTAATTGCGTTCGGATGGGATTGGGAGATGGAATGCGCCTCTTCGAACAGAGCCCAGGGATATCCACTAGAGGGATCTTCTCCCCACCGCTTCAACGAGGCCTGATAGGCATCGTAGTAGCGCTCGTACTCGTCCAAAGAGGTGGCCGGCCGGACGGAGACGCCCTGCCGGCGCCCTTTTTTCAAGCTGCTCCGATGGCCGCGGGAGTACTCCGAAATAATTGTGTCGAGGTCCCGATCCAGCTCCAGGACGTGGGTAAAGTCGTGCTCTAACTCCCCATCCGATATTTCGGGCGTGGGCTCCTCGTCGAACAGGGGATTCGAGATGAACTTGAACTTTTTTCCAGATCGAGAAAAGACTTCTTCGTATAAAGACTGGATCTCATTTTCTGGAAGGGGACCGTCAGCAATAAGTCCTCCGTAGCATCCTGCAAAAGTGGACACGTATTTTTGAAGAACACTGCGTTCTTGGAGCAAGGGAAACACTACACGGGTACCGTTCTCACACACAGCACCGAAAGTAGAATCTTGTCGAGACGAATCTGCCCGGACGGCCAGATGATGCCAGAGGGGAGTGTGATAAAAGGTTGCGTGTGGACAGGCCTCAGCGACCTTCCACCAAAAATCCTCATTGACGCTCTCAATTATTTCCATGACGTGAAATGGGATTTGGAAAGGTGGGTTACTGGATTTCGGACGCGACAATGTCGGCAGTGCGAGCCGCAATTTCCTCGGCAGTGTCCGCCAGTTGGGGATGGAGCGGAAGTCGGATCAGGGTTTCGCTGCAGTGCGTCGTATGGGGCAGTGAATCCGCATCTTGGTCTGTGACCCGCTGGCCGAAGGGCGACGAGTGAAGGGGAATGTAATGGAAGGAGGCGTCAATGCCGTGGTCCTTCAGTACGTCCAAGAGCGTGTTGCGGCGCTGCGGCGTATCGACCCGGAAGAAGAAAATGTGGTAGTTGGAGTCACAGGCGTCCGGGATCGTGGGAAGCTGGAGGGGCCCATCGTCGGCCAGGGGGTGAAGGGCGTCGTAGTAGGCCGTCCACACCGTTTCGCGCTTTTGCTTGATAGTTTCCCGTCGGGACAACTGCACGTTCAGAATCGCGGCGAGGATGTCCGACGGAATGTAGCTGCTTCCCTCACTGACCCAGGTGTATTTGTCCACCTCTCCACGGATGAAGGCGGATCGATTCGTGCCCTTTTCCCGGGCAAGCTCGGCCGCACGGGCTAATTCCGTATCGTCGGTCAAAAAGGCCCCGCCTTCGCCACACGTCAGATTTTTGGTTTCGTGGAAGCTGTAGCAGCCGATGTCCCCCATCGTGCCGAGGGGGGCTCCATCGTAATACGCGTCCACGCCCTGCGCGGCATCCTCGATCACGTACAGATCGTTCTCGTCGGCTAGGGCCTGGAGGGCATTCATGTCGCACGACACCCCCGCATAGTGCACGGGGACGATCGCTTTCGTGCGGGGCGTAATCTTGTCGGCCACGTCCTCCACGTCAATGTTCAGCGTGTCGGGGCGAATGTCGGCAAAGACAGGAGTTGCCCCTCGCAGGACGACCGCATTGGCGGATGAGACGAAGTTGAAGCTTGGCATGATCACTTCGTCGCCCGGGCCGATGTCGAGGACCAGCATGGCCATCTCCAGCGCATGGGTGCACGACGTGGTGAGAAATACGTGCTCGATCCCCAACCATTCTTCGAGCTGTTCTTCCACCTCTTGCGTGACGGGGCCGTCGCCACGAATCGTTCCTGATTCCAGCACCTCCTGCACGGCATCCGCCTCCGGGGTCCCTAGAATTGGCTCATTGAATGAAACGCGGCGTGTCGTCGAATCGCTCATGGTGGAGGAGGCGGTCAAGAAGGCTCGTCGTGTGGGGTCCAGGACGGAATCCGTCGCCCGAGGAACTCGAACAATGCTTCGTTCTCGGGGCGGTACAATTCGTACAGGGCTCGAATCGTGGTCTCGGACGGACGTTTCTTGTAGTTGCTGCCGAGAAGGTATTTATCAACGGCTTTTACAACCGGACTCAGCACCGGCAGGTAATAGCGGAGGTATAACCCGGTTTTCGACACGCCCGCCGGATTCTGGCGATCTCGCAGTCCAGTGAAGGAAAAGGAGGAGTCTACGCCAAGAAACTCGGTGGTCGTTTTTAACCCCTGGGCGGGCGCTTCGAGTATATCTTCCTCGAAGACCAGGATCAGCAACTGCTCCGGATCGAACACTTCCAGGTAGGACTGGATGTGCCGGTGGTACCGACCGTAGTCGATGACGCCGTGGGGGCTCACCAAATGTCGTTGCTCGCCCAAAAGAACGTCATCCATGCTGTACTTTGGCGAGAGGCGCCTGGTTCGGAAGAGGTGGTTCACGGCCGATATGGCCCGATCCACAGGATTCCGAACCACCAGGATGAGCTTCGCGTCCGGAAGGCTTTTGTGGATCTCTCGGTGGACGGACGGGAGGTGGCCCTCAGCTCCCTCTCGGTTGGTCCAGCAGTAGTCCGGCGTCTTCTCTCCGATTGCGGATTCATTCTCCACGTCCTCGAAAAACTGCCGGTACCAGGAGAGGCCCTTCTCGTAGTTCTGCCGCTTGTCGAAAAAGTGAACTTCCTGGGAGGGCAGAAAGATGTCGGGGTGCTGCTGCAATTGGCGTAGAAGCCACGTCGTCCCCGCCTTCTGAGCGCCGATAATGAGGAAGTTGGGAAGAGGCATTGTTCAGCACACCCCGAGCAGTGGGAAGCGGACGAAAAGTCGACACCGGGTCCCTGAAGGAACGCTAGACACCCCCTGTTTCGAATATACAGGATCTCTCACGTTGAGGGGAAGAGAGTCCTGGCAGTATCAAAGAAAAAGGCGGCCCCCTGGTGGAGGCCGCCTCTAACAATCCTAGTGGGCTTGCACAACTGAAACGGGAGAGATCGCAGAGATCGTGATGCTGTTTCCGTCAGGATCTCCTGCGCGGAATATGCTCGGGATCGACCGCTGCCGGCAAACGCTGACGATTGTGGCGTCAGGGGACCGACGCTCGAAAGCGTCACGCTCGAAACCGCCAGAGTACTTGTGCAAGGTCACTAGATGGAATCCGCATTGGGACGCGAGGTCCTAAAGCGACACGGGGGCGGAAGCCTCCCTACGCAATGGTACCGTAGCTATGCTATGGTACCGTAGCTATGCTATGGTACCGTAGCTATGCTATGGAACCATAGCTAAGCTATGGTAATGTCGTCGTCGAGATACACGTCCTGAATCGCGTTCAGGATCTCGACGCCGTCCTCCATCGGCTTCTGGAACGCCTTGCGTCCCGTGATGAGGCCCATGCCGCCGGCCCGCTTGTTGATGACGGCCGTGCGCACCACCTGCTGGAGGTCGTTTTCTCCGCTGCCGCCGCCGGAGTTGATGAGGCCGCACCGGCCCATGTAGCAGTTGGCCACCTGGTAGCGCGTCATGTCGATCGGGTGGTCCGTGAGCAGGTCCTCGTAGATGCCCGACGGATCCTTCGCGTAGCCTTCGTCCTTGTGTTCGCGGACCGCCTTGTAGCCGCCGTTCACCGTGGGCTGCTTCGCCTTGATGATGTCGGCTTCCAGGGTGGAGCCGAGGTGATTCGCCTGGGCCGTGAGGTCGGACGACGCTTCGTAGTTGGTGCCGTCGATGACGAACTCCTTGTTGCGCACGTAGCACCAGAGAATGGTGGTCATTCCCAACTCGTGGGCGTAGGAGAACATCTCCGAGATTTCCTGGAGCTGGCGATTCGACTCCTCCGAGCCCCAGTACACCGTCGCGCCAACGCCGAGACAACCCATCTCGTGGGCGTCCTCAATTCGGGCGTACGGCACCTGGTCGTACCGGTTGGGATAGGAGAGGAGCTCGCTGTGGTTGAGCTTCAGAATGAAGGGAATCTTGTGCGCGTACTTGCGCGCCACGGAGCCGAGCACGCCGAACGTAGAGGCCACGGCGTTGCAGCCGCCCTCGATGGCCAGCTTCACGATGTTCTCCGGCTCAAAGTAAATGGGGTTCGGGGCAAAGCTGGTGCCGGCCGAGTGCTCGATGCCCTGGTCGACCGGTAGAATGGAGAGGTAGCCGGAGCCGCCGAGCCGGCCGTTATCGAAGATTTCCTGGAGCGAGCGAAGGACGCGCGGATTGCGGTCCGACTCGTACCAGACGCGGTCGACGAAGTCGCCGCCGGGGAGGTGGAGGTCCTCTTTTGGAATAGTGTTACAGTCGTGTTCGAGCAGGTCCTCGGCCTCGTCCCCGAGGAGGTCCGCTGTGCGGGTGAGGGTGGCTTCGGCCATGGGTCAGTGAGGTCTGGTGCAACAGATTGGGGGAAGAACGGGATGTCCGGTCAATACGCGACACGACCGGTACAATGTCCGATCATCGTAGGATACGAAATCGTAATGAATGGATCCACAGGCAAGCAGCGGTTTCGACTCATTTGACGGGGAAACCACAGGAAATGTATGGAAGCACTTCCGGGTTTGGAGCGCAGAGGTGGAATAAAGGGCTCTGTTCGCCGAGTGTTGGAGGAGGTAACGGCTGGCGGCGTTGTGGGTTTGTACTCATGTCCTTGTCCTTCGTATTCAGTGACCCCCACGCTCGACACCGCGCCGACTCGCGATAATGTGAGGAGGCGACGGAAACGGCGCGCGTTCTTTCTTTTGAGACGAACTCGATCCCTGGGGAGTCGTAACTATCAAGTCAATAGATTCCCCAAACCCCTTCCCCCTGCTTCATGATTGAGATGGAGAAGCTAGAAAAGGTGAGACGCCGCTTCGAAGAGGTCGAGAGCCTGATGGCCGACCCGGAGGTGGCCACGGATCCGAGTCAAATGCAGGAGCTGGGGCAGGAGCATAGCCGGCTCGAAGAGGTCGTAGACGCCATTGAGCGGTACAAAGATCTGCTTCAGGAGCGGGAGGATCTGCAGGAGATGGTGCGTAGCGAGTCCGGCGACATGGAGGAGTTGGCGAAGGACGAGCTCGAGCAACTCGACAAGCGCATGCCGGCGGTGGAGGAAGACCTCAAACAGAAACTCATCCCGAAAGACCCGGAGGACGAGAAGAACGCTATTATCGAGATCCGCGCCGGAGCGGGAGGCGACGAGGCCGCGCTCTTTGCCGGGGATCTGTTTGAGCTCTACACGAAGTTTGCCAAGCGTCACGGGTGGACCTACGAGATGATGGACGTGTCACAGGGGACGCAGGGCGGCTTTCGGGAAGTGATTTTTGGGGTGAAGGGAGAGGACGTGTTCGGCACCTTCAAGTACGAAGCCGGGGTTCACCGGGTGCAGCGGGTGCCCGAGACCGAATCGAGCGGCCGTATTCACACCTCCGCCGCCACCGTGGCCGTCCTGCCGGAAGCGGAGGAGGTGGACATCGACATTAATCCCAGTGACTTGAAGGTTGAGACGTTTAAGGCGACCGGGCCGGGCGGACAGTCCGTGAACACGACGGACTCGGCCGTGCGGATCAAGCACATCCCTTCCGGGGTGGAGGTCTCGTGTCAGGATGAGAAAAGCCAGCACAAGAACCGCGCGAAGGCGATGCGCGTGATGCGCTCGCGCCTGTACGAGAAAAAGCTGCAGGAGCAGCGCGAGGAGCGGGACGCGGCGCGGCGGTCCATGGTGGGCAGTGGAGATCGCTCGGCCAAAATTCGAACCTACAACTTCCCTCAGGACCGCGTGACGGACCATCGATTGGAGGGGGATCAAAAAAACCACTCCCTTCAGACCATCATAGATGGGAATCTCGACCCCATCATCGATGCCTTGCGAGCCGAGGAAAACGCCGAGAAGCTGGCAAACCTGTAGGACACCGATCCAGTCGATACTGGAACTGAGCAGTGGAATACCGCTCGTTAGGGGATCCGTGCTCGGGTGTGAGTCGAAAATGAGCGGTGCGACGGATTCCTCATTTTCTTTTCAAGGCTGGAGTGCGACCTCTTCCGGCAGCGGTCGTACATACATTTCGCATTTGCATCCCTGCTCCTCTGCATGCCGACAGCGGTCGGCATACTACGAGGGGCATGAGTTTCGATCATTCCAAAGGGACATTCGGATATGGCTAGCAACAAATACCAGTACGAGCTCACGTACGTCATCAGTGGGGTCGTCCAACAGAATCAGGTCGACGACATCGTCCGCAAGGTCAATCACCTCATCGAGAGCAACGACGGTGACGTGCTTGAGGTGGACGAGTGGGGCAATCAGCGCCTCGCCTATGAGATTGACCGGAAGCGCAGCGGGTACTACGTCAATATGTACTTCAAGGCACCCGGCCCGCTCATTCAGCGGCTGGAACGGGAGCTGCAAATCAATGACGATGTGCTGCGGTACCTCACGCTTCGAATGGACGCGAAGATGAAGCGCCACTACGAGAAGCGCAAGAAACGAGAGGCCCGAGAGGAGAAAGAAGAAGCCGAGCAGGCGGCCGAGGAAGAGGCCTCTGAAGAGGACGGCGGCGACGAGTAGCTCGCCGACGCCCGAAATTCGTTTCTACACTGATTGTCAAACCCAAGCTGTTAACGACCCATGGCCAACGAAGATATTGATTACGAGCACATTGAGTACGTGGACTACAAGGACACCGAGTTCTTGGAGCAGTTCATTAACAACCAGGGCAAGATTCTGCCCCGCCGCGTGAACTCGGTTCCGGCTCGCGTCCAGCGCCAGATTACGACGGCGATCAAGCGGGCCCGGCACCTCGCACTGCTCCCCTACGTATCGGAGTCGATCCGGTAACGGACGGGCGACGACGATTCTTTCGCACACGATTGAGTGACAGGACGATACTATGCAGGTTATTCTACTCGACGACGTGGAGCACCTAGGCGAAACCGGCGAGGTCCACGAGGTTGCTGATGGCTACGGCCGCAATTATCTCATTCCGCAGGGACTGGCCCGCGTGGCGACCGACGGGGCCATCCGTCAGCTTCGCGACGAGCGGCAGCAGCAGGCCCGCAAGCAGGCGGCCAAGAAGGAGGAGGCCGAGAAGGTCATGAAGGAGCTCGAGGACATGCAGGTCGTCTTTTCGGCCAAGGTGGGAGAAGACAACCGCATCTTCGGTACGGTGACGACTCAGCAGATTGCCGTGGAGCTCTCGAACCGCGGCTTTGACATTGACCGCCGCGACATCGAGCTCGACGAAGACATCCGATACGTCGGCGCCTATACGGCAACGATCAGCCTTCGTGATGACGTGGAAGCGAACCTCGACATCCAGGTCATTCCGGAGTCCGGGTAACTAAGAAAAGGCTCGCACGTAGGGGGCTGGCCTGACGGACAGGCCGGCTTCCCATTAGAGTTCGTTCAGCTTAAGGAGGGGCAGGGGGCACTCGCCGTTTTGAACGCGAGAACATGTCCCGCTGAACAATCGCATCTCACGACCCCTGTACCTCGTGGTGTTTTCCCGATGCTCTGGAGCGGGAGGGCTAGATCAGATTCACCACCTGCGAAAGATAGAGATAGATCAGCGGCGCCGCGACCACCATGGCGTCGAAGCGGTCGAGCACCCCTCCGTGCCCCGGCAGGAGTGAGCTGGAGTCGTCGGCGCCCGTCGAACGCTTCAACTGACTCTCCATCAGGTCGCCGATCTGGCTGATTCCGCCCCCAATGAGGCCGAGCGCGACGGCGTGTGGCCAGGCCAGGAGGGGGAGGACGGTGAGCTTCATCCCCGCTGCCACGACCAGCGCTGCGGTAAGGCCCCCGAGCGTGCCCTCCCACGTTTTGTTCGGGGAGATGGTTGGGGCGAGGGGGCGCCGGCCGATCCACTTTCCGACGTAGTAGGCGAAAATGTCTGTCGCCCACACCAAAAGGAAGGTGAGCACCACGAGCCAGAAGGCCGTGCGGGAGTCGACCGTCGGGGTCCGCGCCGTTCGCAAGAGCACCAGACTTCCCAGAAGGCCCGAGGGGTAGACGGCGCCGGTGAGGGTCGTCGTGAAGCTCGACAAGAAACTCTCCTGGGGAAACAGGAAGGGGGCGAGCACCACGAAGGCGACCAGCCACACAACCGCAATGGGCCAGAGAAAAGGCCAGGCCAAGCTTAAGACGGTGAGGAGCCCCAAGACGAGTCCCCCAGTGTCGTTTGGGGCGGTCCCTGTCGAACGAGCCATGCGATAGAGCTCGACCTGCCCGACTACGCCAATCAGTACCACGAGACTCACAAAGGGCCAGCGGCCCCAGTACGCGAGACCGAGCACGATCGGGGCTGCGACGACGGCCGTCAGGATACGACGCAGATTGTTGGTCACAGGAGCGCGCGTGTCTTCTTCAGTGACGGATACCTCGAAAGCGACGACTGGCGACCCCTCAGATCGCGGAGACCCGGGGGGTTATTCCTCATCCTCCTCTTCGTCCGGCGACCCGAAGTCCATGTGCTCGTGGCCCGAGTCGAGCTTGGAGTCTTCGTCGGGGGAGTGGGCCGGAGGGGCATCCGGATCGGCCCCGAGCGCGGCTTCCTCCAGCTCGTCGTCATCGAGCCGTTGCTCCAGCAGGTCCACTGCCTCGTCGGCCCGGTCGGGGGGCACCATGACGTGCACCGCGGCAAGATCGCCGACGTTCAAGTTGAAGGCGTGGTCGCGCTGGGTGAGGACGACCGCCGGAATTCCGCTGTCGTCCAACCGATCTCGCACCATGTCGGCCTCGTAGTCGGTGCCAGTGCGAAAAATGCTAATCCAGTCTTCGTGCTTGCTCATGAGGATGGAGGGGCGGTTCGACAGCAGTGACGGAACGGGCACTCCGACGGCGAGCGGGCCTTCCCGACGCCACACCGCAGCAGGGAATCGCGAGGCGCACGGTGCGGAGCCTAACGCGTGAATTGACGCCGGCGCGCCAGCGAATCCAAAACATAGAGGACACCACCGAAAATGGCGAATCCGGCCAGCAGGGCGTACCACGGCATCGGGGCCTGCTCAAGCGATTCGAGGTCGTAGGAGGGCTGTTGTTGCGCATACCGGGCGACCACGACCGCAATGCCGTTGTGGGCCATGTGGACGAGGATGGCCGGCCAGAGACTGCCCGTGCGCCACGTGAGGTAGGCGAGATAGATGCCGAGGACCACGAGGGGCAAAAGTTGGGAGGGGCGAAGGTGGTAACAGCCAAAGAGGATTCCGGACAGCAAGATTCCGGCGAGGGGACCCGTCGAACGTTCGAACTGCCGCTGCGCGTACCCCCGAAAGAGTAACTCTTCGCACACGCCGGGGACGACGGCGAGCATGACGAGATTGAACGTGACGCCCAGCCCGCTCTCCAGCACCGATCGGATGAGTTCCAACTGGGTCTGTTCGAACATTCGGATCGATTCGGGCAAGGGTAGGTCCTTATTGATTTGGGCCAACCACTGCACGACGGGCTGAAGGCCGACCACCCCAAGGACGGCAAGAAAGACAAATCGGGGGGCAACCGACCGAAGGCGCACGTAGTCCGTCACCTGATCGGTGTGGAACCGGGCGAGCAGGAGCGTAGGAACCGCCAGGCCGAGAACCTGGCCCACGCTGTTGCTGATGATGAGCTCGCGGGTGTACGTCGCAAGGAGCTCCCCCGGGTCGCCACTGGTGAGAGTCGAGAGCCCGCCCTCTGAGAGCCCGATTTGGGCGAGGAGAAGGATCGGGGTGATCACGACTTGGAAGAGGATGAAGGCAACTCCGAGGCCCAGTAGGCCCATGACGAAGCTGACCGTGGGAGACTGGAACGTCGTTCGTTCCAGAGGGCCGTTCAACGCCAGGGGGCGGCCGCGCGGGGTGTCCAGCGTCTGGAACGAAGGCTCGTCTGGAGCAGAAGAGAGAGGAGCGTCCTCCATGGGAAGTGGGCCGGTTGGCACAAAAATCACCCGTTTGAAAGTGTCGGACCGCAAGCAGTTTGCCCCTTTGCCGATTCTTCGTCCGACGCAGGAACATTTCGGCGCTCGACGCGAACGAAGCAGTGCATTTTGAAGCGTTGCGCTCGTAGCTCAGTCGGACAGAGCATCGGTTTCCGGTACCGAAGGCCGGGGGTTCGAATCCTCCCGAGCGCACCCGGTTCTACGCAAGCGTTCCCGTCGATTTCAGGACTCAGTGCCTGGAAGCGGCGGGTTTTTGTATTCGAAACCACAGTTCTTAGGGGCTGTCTCAATCCTTGGGAACGGCTGGCCACAGGGCTCGATCTGCTGCCGTAGTTTGTTTGTGGGGGGTACGCGTTTCTTCCAGTAGCAGTTTGTAGTCCAATTTGGAACTTGAAAGGATTGTGGGGGCGGGAGAGAGATCCTCATGAAGAGATCTCTGTGGGAAGAACGCAGATCTATTTCGCGTCACGATCTTCAATACGCGAGTCCCACGGGGACATCGGAGAGGTCTCGGATCACCGTCGTGGAACGCGATCGACCAGGAAGCGACGAACCGTGAGTGCTCCCTGTGAGGAGGGCTTAAGAACAGCATCAACGGCTCCTCTTCAGATTTCTGAGCAAACACCCTCGTGGACGTCGTTTTTCCGTGTACGACAGCCTCACTTCCCTTTCAGTGATTCGAGAGGGTAAAGCAGTTTCATAACGTAAAGTTAAAATGTGGTAGGATTTAGTGCGAAAGGGCCGGCGTTCAGGGCGATTGGCAGTCAGGTTACAAATATACGATTTTCTACGTAAGGGCTTTGGGTAATTAATTCCGGATCATGGAGTGTGCTTGAGAACAGCACCCCGGATCAGTGCAGAGAACAGTGTTCAGAAGCACTCGATCGGGACGAAAAATTAGCTTAGTAGCATAATAATAATCTAAGATCATGGGACAGCAACAGCTCTTACTTCTCATTCTCGCGTCTGTTATTGTAGGCCTTGCCGTGATTGCAGGGATCGATGCGTTTGACGAAAATCAAGTCCGCTCCAATGCCGATGCCATGACGACGGAAGCCGTGAGCATGGCCTCAGATTTTCAGGCCTGGGCGCTAAAGCCCGCTCAGTTCGGAGGCGGGGGCGGATGGAATGATTTCACAGCCAGTAATGTCACGTTTGGACGAGCCGGGGTCGACTCGACGAGCACCTATACTACCGCGCCCTTCGAGGTCACTGGTGATCCGACGAGTTTGAGCGGGCAGTGTGGACTTTCCAGCGCAGATGGCAAGCTTTTCCTCGGCGGGCAGAATACCGATTACGGAAACAGCGTGTGTGTTGCCGTTGGCGGTCCGAACTCAGAGGACATTCAGACCGACATCACCTACGGAAACTAGTCTTTTTCGAAGAGGGGAACCGAGACTGAAGTCGGAGTTCTGGACGGCTGAGCTGGGCCGGGGGGCGTTGTCCCCCACCGGTCCGTGGGTTCGTGCTCAGCGGTGTCTACGTATCAGCCTATTCTCCACTTCTGTCGCCTCTCCGTAGGGACCAGCGCAATGATGACTGTTTTCGGGCCATGGCGTCAGCAAACAAGGAGTTTCAATTCCGGGGGATGACTCCCACGGGGCAATCCGTGAAGGGAACGGTTATGGCGTCGTCGAAGCGCAAGGCTCGTCAGAAGGTCGATCAACTGTCCACCGAGCACGGATTTCAGGCGTCGGAGCTCAAGAAGCGCCGTACGTACCGCTATCGGGTTCGAGATCCGAACGGGGACGAGGTCACTGGAGAGCAGAAGGCGTTTTCGGACGAGGAGGTGAGGCAGGCCCTCGAAGACATGGGGTTGAACGTCATCAAGGTCCGGCAGAAGTGGTTTGACGTTCAGTGGAGTCCGCCGCAGTCGGAGTTGGTCCTTTTCGTGCGCCTGGCGGCCAACCTGCTTCGGGAGAATCTGCCGTTCGACGAGGTGCTTGAGTTGCTCGTGGGCGACGTGTCGTCGCGGAGCCTCAAGCAGGTAATTCGGGACCTGATCTCCGACCTCAAAAGCGGCATGGACGCGGAGAAGGCGTTCAACAAACAGCGTGGCAAGCTTGGCACGTTCACGGCGTACATGCTGGGGATTGCCTCGAAGAGCGGCAACATGGCCGAAATCTTCGAGTCCACCGCTCGCTTTCTGGAACGGCGGAACGAGTTTCGTCGGAATGTGCGAAACGCGATGATCATCCCGTCCATCACGCTCGTCGCCCTTCTCGGGGCGCTCGTCTGGTACGTCTGGTACATCATTCCGGCCACCGTCGGTCTCTTTGACGGCATGGACGTGGATTTGCCGCCGCTTACGGCCCAGGCGCTCGCGTTTTCGGAATTTCTCGATCACAACTGGGTGGGGCTCCTCGTCGTGACGGCGACGCCGCTCGTGGGGCTGTTCGCCTGGACGCGGACGACGCACGGTCAGTTTTACCTCCACAAGTACATGATCCGACTTCCCGTCCTGGGGCCGTTGCTGCACAAGCTCAACGTCGAGATCTTCTGCCGGGTCTTCGCCATCCTCTACTCCGGGAGTGGCGAAAACCTGCGGGTGCTACGCATTGCGGCGGAGGCCTGCGGCAATCGCTTCATGGAGTACCGGATTCGAAATGTGGCCATTCCGATGATGACGGCCCAGGGGGCGAGTTTGGTACAGGCCCTGGACGCCAGCGGGGTGTTTCCCTCGATGGCGCTCACCCGATTCCGGACGGGGGCCGAAACGGGAAGTGTGGAGGACAGCGCCCGTCAGCTGGCCAATTACTACGAGCAGGAAACGGAGCTCAGCCTTGACGCCACGGTGCAGAGCATTCAGACCGGGGTGAGTATCATCATCACGCTGGGCATTCTGTACCTGACGCTTCTCTCCACAGAAATGGCCTTTATTCAGCCCTCGAACATGATGACGGGCGGAATGGGAGGGTAGGACGTGTTCGTAAAGAGCGTGGGGGCATACGCTGGAGCGCATGGAAAAGAGGAGCCGGTCATCACAAGTACGCATTCCCGAGAGGCTGCCGTTATGGAATCATTTTCCGAAGAGGACCTCCTACCAAACGAGAATGTCTCGGAGGAGGGGGACGCTGAAGGAGATGAGGCATCGTCGGGCGAGGAGATGCCGGCCCTCGATGCCCTTGAGGCTGAAATTGACGCTGAGCTCGTCGACGAGATGGCCTCGCGGATGGCGTCGAGCACGTCTTTGGCAGCGGAGACGAGTGATCGGGTCGTCGACATGCTTCTGCGTCGAGATATGGTCGAGTTGGGACAGGTGCAGGCAGCAAAGAGAGACCGTCAGGAAGAGGCGTCGGATGAGGCTCTTTGGCGCGTTCTGGCCCGGCAGGAGGACGTAGAGCGTCAGCTCGTGTACGAGACGGCGGCCCGCATTTACGCCTTCGCCATCGCGGACCTCGAAGAGCATCCTCCCGATCCCGACTTTGCACGGTCGACGATGGAAGCTTTTCAGGAAGAGAAGCAAAGCGTCCTGTTGGAGTACAGCGTCGTCCCGCACTGGCTGGAAGAGGGGACGGGATTGGAGATGATGTACCTCGTCACGCCCGATCCCATGCGGCGGGAGGTTCAACAGCTCGTGCAGACACTCGACGTGGACGAGTTTACGCTTCAGTACGCGCCCAAGGAACAGGTCGAGGCGCTAATTTCAGAGGCCTTTCCGCGAAAGAATGAGTACCTAGAGCGGGTTCGAGAGCACGGCTCGGTTGATCTCGGGCAAAGCTTTGAAGACGACGATGAGCTCATCGACCAGGAGGAGCTCGAGGCCGAGATCAATCGTTCGTCATTGATCAATCTCTTCGAGGCGGCCCTCGTTGAGGCCGTTCGGAAGGAAGCATCCGACGTGCACATTGTGCCCAATTCTGAGAAGGACATTGAGATTCACTTCCGGGTGAACGGGCAGCTGGAGACCTGGCACACAGAAAGTCGCTTTCATCCGGAGGCCTTTCTCTCTGTGGTGAAAGACAATGCCATGCGGGTCGATCGCTTTGAGACCGACGCGGCCCAGGACGGATTCATCCAGCGGGACATTGACGGGGCGCGCATTCGCTTTCGTGTCTCGATTATGCCCATCGAGAATGCGAATCAAGACTTCAACGCGGAGAGTGTCGTGATCCGTGTGTTGGACGACCGGATGGTGATCACCCGGCTTGACAAGCTGGGCTTCCGAGAACGAGTGCGGAGTCAATTCAAGCACGCCGTGAATCAGCCGCACGGGATGGTCATCCTGACCGGTCCCACGGGGTCGGGAAAGAGTACGACACTGGTGGCTGCACTGCACCGGGTCATTCAGCCGGAAGTCAACGTGCTCACGATTGAGGATCCGGTCGAGTACCTGATTGAGGGGGCGCGCCAGGTCAAGCTCAGCGATGATTTGCGGCTCAAAGATGCCCTCCGGTCCTTGCTACGGCACGATCCGGACGTGGTGATGGTGGGGGAGATGCGCGACGACACGACCGCAGAGCTCGCCATCAAGCTCGCCAACACGGGGCACCTCACGTTTTCGACTCTCCACACCAACGACGCGCCGAGTGCGGTAAGTCGGCTATACAAGATGGGGATTGAGCCCTTTCTCATCGCCTACGCAATTAATCTCGTGGTGGCCCAGCGTCTCATCCGCACGCTCTGCCCGGCGTGCAAGCAGGAGCATCCGGATCCCGACCCCGTCATGCTTCGCCAGCTCGGATTCTCGGATGAGGAGGTCCACGCCACGACGTTCTACCAGCCGGGAAGAAATCCGAACTGTGGGGAGTGCGAAGGGCACGGCTACGCAGGCCGGGAGGCGATTGCCGAGGCTCTTCACTTCTCCCGACCCATCCAGCACATGATCGTAGAGGCCGAGGGGATGGTCGAAGAGGAACGGATCCGGGAGCACGCCCGGGAGGAAGATGGCATGCTGTCGCTGCAGGACTCGGCACGGGCGGTGGTACGAGAGGGACGCACGTCGATTGAAGAGATGCGGCGGGTCGTCCCCGCGGAGCAGATTCAGTAATGCGACAGACGTTGCTCGTTCTTCTCGCGCTTCTGGCGGCCACGTACCTCGACCACGGGCAAAAACGAGCCTACGTGCGGGGCCAGCAGGAAATGGTGCGATCGGAGCTCCGCCGCGCAGCGACGGGCGTAGCGATGGAGGCGATGGAGATCGTATACGCGCGGGCCTTCGACGACGCGACGGTGGGCGTCCCGGCCGATAGCAACGTGTCGGTCTCAGCCTTTGCGTCGGCGCCGTTTTCGGGAGGGAGAGACTGCTCGGTTTTCGGGGGAAGTGAGGCGTGCCGGGCGGTGGAAGACTTCCACGACATGGTGCCGGCGACGCGGCAGGTGCCGGCGCCGAGTGGATCGCTCACGTTCCGCGTTGAGATCGAGGTGCAGTACGTGAACGAAGGCATGCAGCGCACCGGAAGCAAGACGCGGTGGAAGGAGGTCACGATTTTCGTACAGGACGTACAGCCGGGGGGCGGTTCGTTTCTGTCAGAGCCGATCGAGTATACCGAGGTTCATGCTTACATCTGAGGAGTCATGAGGTGAGGGCGCGAGCTGATGAAGGGGCGTGAGGTGTACATTCCGTACTTCTCTGTTGCCGGGTTGACAGCTGGCAGGGGGGAAAGGGACGCAATATGACATACGGATTTTCACGCGCACGGGCAGACGGAAAGCGCCCGCCGATCGCAAAACACTCGACAGTCCTCGGATTGCACCATGACGCTGCTTCTCGACAACATGACGGCGGTGATCGTGTCGATGATCGTCTTCTTCCTGTTGGCGTCGATCCAGCGCCGGGCGGTGAAGCAGCGAGTGGCCCAGGAGTCGCGACAGACGGTCGTTGAACAGGCGGAAGCGTTGGGCGACTGGCTGCGGCAGGACCTGCGGCGGTTGGGGGATAACGTGGAGCCGGGGGAAAATGCGCCGTACACCGTCGCGTTCGAGGCCCCTCAGGACAGCGGGGGGACGCCTCGGGTGACGACAGAGTTTGTGTTCTACCGGGATTCAGTGCGGACGAACGGCCAGGAGGTTCGGGTGGCCACGCGGTATCGAGTACAGGCGGTGGGCAGCCGACAGGTGGACGGCACGGCGATGACGCTGTACCAACTCCGCAGGGCGCAACGGGTGGGAGGCGGATCGTGGCAGGCGGCCGGGGAGAGCGTGCCGTCCCTCCTGGGGTTTCAGGTGGACCTGCTCGATCGGAATGCGAACCGGATCGCCAATCCCGAAGCGGCTGCCGAGGACGACCTCGACGCCGTGCGAACCGTTCGGGTACGATTTTTTCTCGTTGCGCCCTATCAGAACAAGCTGTTGAGTTTGCAAACGGCCCACGTGGGCTCCGTGCTGGTCCGCTACCCGATGGCCGAAATTCGGAGCTAACAGAAATGCACGTGTGGGGCGAGTCCTCCCCGAGGTTCTGACTCAACCTTCTTTCACCACAAGATCTGCCCCATGGGACGATATACTCTCTTCGTCGTCGTTGCGATTGCCGGGGCGTTGGGCATCACGGCTCTGCAGTTGACGGAGAGCTCTCTTCAGGCAGCAAAAGATCGGGCGGAGCATCAGAAGCGGGTGATCGCTCGGCAGATTGCCTGGTCCGGGTTCAATACTATTCTCGCCAAGGCCCGGGATCAGGAACGGCAGGGGAGAACCGCGAGTCAGGTGGTGGCTTCTGTCGACCGGATGCAGGCGTCGTTGGAGGGCGGGCGCTACGAGGCGTGGCTGGAGGAGGATGATCGACAGGGGCCTCCCGGCCGAAATCCGAACGAGCGCGGCACGTACTACGTGGTGGCCGAAGGCACGTTTCAGGGACAATCGGTTCGGATTCGGCGGCTCCGGCAGCTGGTAACGGACGGAAACGGAAATGGTCCCCCAGGAGGCGGTCCCCCAGGAGGCGGTCCCCCAGGAGGCGGTCCCCCAGGAGGTGGTCCCCCAGGAGGTGGTCCCCCAGGAGGTGGTCCCCCAGGAGGTGGTCCCCCAGGAGGTGGTCCACCGGGTCGAGGGCCGAGGTAGAGCCCAATCGGTGGACGTGAGAGTCGATCCGCATTTGAGTTGGGTGTCTTCGGACTGTGGAGGACAGAATCAATGATCAGGATCCCGGGGGAGGCCGTCTTTCCACTGACAGAGATCAAACCTCCAACCTCTGGGCATCGGACCCCCCGTTATGCAGGCGAGAACGAATGACGTGGTCGACCCGGCGTATAGATTGCGTTTTGGGAAACCGTTTGGCAGACGTTCTTTGGCCTACGACTTCGTGGATTTCGTGCAAAATGGCTCCTGCATTGGAAATCTGAGATCTCCTCGCTCAGTGGTTCTACTCTGACTTACGAGTGAGCCTGGCATATTTGAATACCCGTTTGCCGCTTCGACCATGGGGTCTCGGTCAAACATCAATCCACTACACAGTTTCTGAGAGCCTGTTTCAATTTTCAGCCGAGCCGACTGAGAGCGATTCGGAGTAGCGCAGCTCGTACCATTGTTTCGCTGGTGTCGGTGCGTCGCTCATAGTCTCGATTGAGTCGGCGCCACCCCCCGAGCCACCCGAAAGTTCGTTCGATAATCCAGCGCTTCGGATCCACAGAAAAGCCGCCCGTATCGTTTTCTCGCTCCACGACTTCGAGGGACCAGCCCAACTCACTTCTGATCTTCTCTTCGAGGCCGCGGTACGCGCTGTCGGCGAAGATTGTCTCGACCCGTTCGGTCCAGCTTTCGACCGGCCCTAAGACCTGTAAGGCCCATTGGCTTTCATGGTCACCAGCTGCGTGAACCAACACGTTCCAAGGAAGCCCTTCGGTATCGACAGCAATGTGCCGTTTTCGGCCTTTGACGCGCTTGTACGCGTCAAAACTGGCGATTCCCCCCGATCGAGAAGACTGGACCGACTGGCAGTCGATAACCAGAGCGCTGGGTTCTCCCTCCCGCCCTGCCTGGCGTCGGACGGTCCGACGCAAGACACTGAGAAGACACTGCAGGCGCCCTTCCTCTCGCCACTGGTCAAAGTAGTAGTACACAGTCTGCCAAGGAGCAAATTCGCCGGGCAACATCCGCCACTGGCAGCCTGTTTTGACTACGTAGAGAATCGCGTCAAGGATCTCACGGCGCAGGTCGTGCTGGCGGCGCCGGGCGGTTGGAAAGTAGTGTCTTATCGATTCCCATTGGGAGTCCGTCAGGTCGGAGCTATAGCGTTTTTGTCGCATGGCTCAGGCCATTCATTTTCGGAGTGAACTTGCCGGTTCATCCCGAAAATGAGGCGGACTCCCTTTCGTTTGTGCCGATTTCGTGATCGGAGTTTGAAATCAAAACAGGCTCT
>JAHENZ010000141.1 GCA_018609755.1 Salinivenus sp.
CCCAAATTAGATTTTCTCCTCGAAATGACGGATCAACCCGACACCGAATGCGAGGGGGGCGCGGCACTGGAGGACGACCTGCCGGACGAAGCTCTCGTGACGCCTACCGTGCAGCTGCTCAAGGGCTTTGCGGACGACACGCGCCTCCGCATCCTGTGCCTGCTGCGGGGGCGAGAGGTGTGTGTGCATGAGATTGTGGATGCACTGGACATGAGCCAGTCGGCTGTGAGCCACCAGCTCCGGGTGCTGCGCGATGCCCGCCTCGTGTCGCACCGTCGAGATGGACGTCACGTCTACTACCGCCTCGCCGACGACCACGTGCGGGAGATGCTGGAGAATGCCCTGTCGCACGGGGCGGAGAACGAGTGAGAAGGACGCCTCGGCACGGCGAGCACTACGTCGAAACAATCGTCCAGTTTATTTTTCAAATAAATGAACATATGTTCATACATTGATAAATGTAATGACACTCGCGTTCTGGAGCACACTCGCGGTCACAATTCTACTGGACCTCACGGTACTGGTGACGCTGGCCGCTCTTCCTCTGCACATTTGGCCGCCGCCGGGACGCCAAACGTGGCAATATCGGGTCACTTGGACGTTCTTCACTGTGTCCTGTGTCGGCTTCCTCGTCGTGGGCGGGCTCGACGCCGGGAGTCTGGGGCTGGAACGATGGGTGGGCGAGGCGGGGACGATCATCGTGGGGAGCACGCTCTTCATGGGCGGCACAGCAGTCGCCAGCTATGCGATGGGGTACATTGGTCGCCGTGCGGCCCTCGGGTTGACGTCTGAGTTGGTGACGAGGGGACCGTACGCCGTATCGCGGAATCCGGGATACGTCGGTGACCTCATTCTGATGACCGGGTACGTGATTCTCACCGACTCTCGCCTCGCGGGGCTTGTGGCCATCGCCGGGGCCCTCTGGTTTCTCCTTGCGCCGTTTACGGAGGAGCGGTGGCTGGAAGAGCAGTACGGCGAGGCCTATCGTCGCTACAAAGAGCGGCATCCTCGTTTCCTCGGCTGGTCGTCGATTCGACCTTCCTCCCCCGAAACCGCCTGATAGATCTCTCCACAGTTCATCGACACATATATTTTCTCTTGAGCTGCTATGGGTGACCGCATTCAACTTGACCTGCCGATTTTGTTGCCCGACGTTCCGGACGCGGAAGACGCCTGTGTAGAACGCCTTACGGAGAGTCTTCAGGACCGGGCGGGCATCGACCGGGTCCACGTGACACGATCCGAGAACGACGAGTCGGACCGCCTATGCGTTCACTACGTCCCGGAGGTCGTGTCCCTGCCTCGCATCCGGCAGACGGCCAAGAGCGTAGGCACGGAGATCACCGATCAGTACGGCCACCTCGTGGGGGCCGTGGAGGGCATCTCGCATCCTCGCCGTGCTCGCACCATCGCCAAGCGCCTTCGCCGGATCGACGGGGTGCTGGAGGCGGAAGCGAGTGCGTCCGAGCGTATTCGCGTTGAGTACAACTGCTCGGTCACGGGCGAGTCCGAGATTCGCACCGTGCTCCGGTCGATGGGCGTACGGTTGCGGGGGGACGTGATAGACGTTCAAGATGTGGATACGGAGGGGGAAGAGCACCCTGAGGACGCGGGTCACGATCATGGAGGAATTTTTGGAGAGCGGACGGAGCTCATCTTTGCCATGTTATCGGGGGGCTGTGTGGCTCTCGGATTCGGTCTCTCGTTCATAGCGGCCATGCCAACGTGGGGGACCGTTGCAATTTACGGGGCCGGGTATTTCTTTGGCGGCTACTACACGGTTCGCGAGGCCGTCGACGCCCTTCGGATGGGCGAGTTCGAGGTCGATTTCCTTATGCTCGTGGCGGCGGCGGGAGCGGCAATTCTCGGGAAATGGTTGGAAGGGGCATTCCTGCTCTTCCTCTTTTCCCTCGGCCACGCATTGGAACACTACGCGATGGGACGGGCGCGGCAGGCCATCGAACGCCTCGCGGAACTGGCGCCCGACACAGCGCTCGTGTGGCGGGAAGGGGAGGAGGTGGAGGTACCGGTCGAGGAACTGGCGGTGGGAGACACGATCCTCGTGAAACCGGGTGCTCGCATTCCGGCAGATGGGGTTGTCGTGCGTGGCGAGAGTGCCGTCGATCAGTCGCCCGTGACGGGCGAAAGCGTGCCGGTAGACAAGGCGCCAGTGGAGAATCCTGAGGCGGCACTGGAGACGTCCGAGGCCCTCGACAGTGCCCATCGGGTGTACGCTGGAACCATCAACGGCAACAGCGCCCTTGAGGTGCAGGTGACGGCGCGCTCCGACGAGACGACAATCTCCAGGGTCGTGCAGATGGTGACGGAGGCGGAGGCCGAGAAGTCGCCCACCGAGCGTTTTACTGACCGGTTCGAGCGGATCTTCGTCCCCTCCGTTTTGGGCCTCGTCGTCCTTCTGCTCTTTGCCTGGGTGCCTCTCGACGAGACGTTTGCCGAGAGCTTTTACCGTGCGATGGCCGTTCTCGTCGCGGCCAGTCCCTGTGCCCTCGCCATCGCCACGCCGAGCGCCGTTCTCAGCGGCGTGGCCCGCGCCGGGCAGAGGGGAGTTCTGGTGAAGGGCGGGGGGCCGCTCGAACAGCTCGGCCGCCTCGGGGCCGTGGCCTTCGACAAGACCGGGACCCTCACCGAAGGCGAACCGCGCGTGACGGACGTGTGGACCTACGAGGGCACGTCCGAAGCCGACGTGTTGCGCACCGCGATCGCGGTCGAGCGGCTCAGCGATCATCCCCTGGCCGAGGCCGTCGTGCAGTACGGGGAAAAGCACCTCGACGGGGCAGAGGTTGGGGACGCGTCCGACGTGGAAAGTGTGACGGGGCGGGGCGTCAAAGCGACGGTAAACGGCACGCCGGTCTACGTCGGGAAGAACGAACTCTTCGATGAGAACGGAATCTCCCTTCCCGGCGACATTCGAAAACAGGTCGAATCGTTGGAGTCAGAGGGGCGGACCACAATGATCCTGCGAAGAGGGGAGCGCTTTCTCGGAGTCATTGGACTGGCGGATGCCCTTCGGGCGGACGCAGCCGAAATGATCGAGCGTCTACGCGGCATCGGCATCCGGCGCCTGATTATGATTTCGGGAGACAACCAGCGCGTGGTGGATGCCGTGGCGTCGCAACTCGGCATCGATGAGGCGCGCGGGGACCTCTTGCCCGGCGACAAGGTGGAGGTCGTGCGACGTCTGCGGGAGGAGGAAGACGTGGCGATGGTGGGCGACGGTGTGAACGACGCCCCGGCGATGGCCAACGCGTCCGTCGGGATTGCGATGGGGGCCGCCGGGTCGGACGTGGCCCTGGAAACGGCCGACGTGGCGCTCATGGCCGACGATCTGGAGCCGCTGCCCTTTGCCGTAGGGCTTTCGCGACAGACACGCCGGGTGATTCAGCAGAACCTGTGGCTGGCACTGGGCATGGTCGCGATTCTGGTGCCGGCCACGATTTTCGGTCTACAGATTGGACCCGCGGTCGTCCTGCACGAGGGATCCACGCTCCTCGTGGTGGGAAATGCGCTTCGGCTCCTGCGATACGAGGCGTGAGGGCGAGAGGCGACGAGGCGAAAGGGTGCAGGGGGAGCCGGTTTATAGGCAAACACCCTTAGGCGATGTCCTACTCACACCGGAATCGATGCCACTGGTTCGTCACAGGCTCAGCGGTACACGTTCCTTCGATGTTGCAGAGCAGTCCAAGGGAGTCGGTGGGCACGGTGCCGGACGCAGGGGCCGTGGCGTATCCCCGAGCGGGCCAGAGCCCTTCGCCCGTCCACGCGCAGAGGACATCGGCGTCGCGATCGTACCGAAGGTAGTCGACCCCGAGGTCGATCATGAGGCTGCGAGCCTGGGCGTTCCCGGTATTGCGGAGCCAGAAGAGCGAAGTGTCGGATTGCGCCTTGGCCTGCGCGATTGCCTGCTGCACGAGCTGGTCGTACTGCGCAGAAGCCTCCGATGGTGGGGTCGGCGGCTGGCAGCCCACGAGGCCCACTGCGAGAAGAAGGATTAGGGGCGTTCCATGCAGCAGGCGCGGCACGAGCGAAGGAAAATCGAAGCTCATAGCGACGGTGAGTCCAGAAAAAACTTACTCCGCCCCGCCCGTCTCCTCCTCCATTTGCAGGCCGGGGGTCCCCTCGGCGGCTTGTAGTGCATTCGCCATCGTGATGCGCCCCGTCCCTTCCACGAGGGGAAATTGAACGGGAGTGATCATGTAGCTACTTTCAAGCCGGAAAGGCACCCGGGGCACCGTAGTGTCCCGGACGGTGGCCCAGACCTGACGGGTCGTCCGTTCGTACTGCCGCTGGAGGAGGCGCCGGTCCGTGATCATCGCCCCGTAGATGCGGTGCAGCGTTCGGTAGCTGCTCTCGCCCGACAGCTGCTCCGCCTGCTCGCGGTGCTCGGCGAGCGCCTCCTGGTGTGTTGCGATGAGGGTCCGATACCGCTCGGTCAGGACCCGCAACGTACCCATCGAGTCCGCGGTCGATTCGAGCCGACGAAGATCCGATTCCGCGCGGCCGAGGTCCTGCTCAATCTGTTGAACCGTCTGCTGGATGGCGTCGTAGATTTTCTGCTCCGACTGGTATCCCGCGTCGCCGTAGGTGCGACATCCCGCAAGGAGCAGCGTTCCGGCAAGAAGAGCAACGACGGTCAGAGAAGGAAAGCGAGTCATTTTCGGGCGGGGACTGTGAGCAGGCAGTCAAGCAATGAACGTGTGCGTGTAAAAATAATGTGCGCGACGAGGCCGAGTCTTTCAACGGGAATGTCGGGGACTTCCGTTCTTTTCACGCGCGCTCCGCTCGGGGGGCACCGGCGCACGTCGGCATCCCGAAACGATTCTCCCGAAAAGAGAAACACCCTGTGAAGCTGGATGGTACCCATCATCGGGGAAACAGGACGCCTACCAAGTTTCTGGTTCGAGAAGCCGCCTCCCGCACGTTGTTCCCAAGAGAGAGGAGGGCGGCTGACTGCCTACGAAGGGAGACGAGAATTCCCATGATGTGTCGGTAGGTTTCCCTCTCGACTCGCTTGTCTTCATCCCGGCTCCCCACCCACTCCATGAGTGAGCAGACGGCCCGTCTCGTCGATCGCCTCCGTGCTCGGTTACAGCAGACTACCCGACGAATGACGTGGGCTGAGCTTGCCTTCGGCGCAGCCGTTGCCGTGGGGGCGGTCGCGGCGGTATGGCTTCTCGCCGCTCTCCTCGAAGCGACATTCTGGCTGGGAACGACGGCCCGTACGGCCCTTGCTGCTGCCATTGGGACCGTGACGATTGGCGTCGTGGCGGCTCTTTTGGCCCGCCCGCTCGGGCGCCTCGTGGGACTGGTGGATGGGCCTTCGGAGGAAGACGTGGCCCGAAAAGTGGGAAATCATCATCCGCACGTGGCGGATCGGCTCGTAAACCTGCTTCAGCTCGCAGAGGGTAAGCGAAGCCACGCACCCGCCCCAATGGTGGACCAGGCCGTGCAGAATCTCGCGGATGATCTGGACGACGTGTCGTTCGACGAGGTCGAAGACTTTAGCCGTGCACAGCGGGCGCTCCGTCTCGCCTCACTTCCCCTGGCCGGCGTGTTGGCGTTCCTGCTGATTGCGCCCACGACCTTCCTGAACGCCTCCGAGCGCCTGCTGGCCCCTGCCACCGAGTTCGACCGACCGGCGCCCTTCGAGCTTGCTGTGACCCCCGGTAGCGTGCGACTCGTACGGGGCGACTCGCTCCAGATTACCGTTCGCACGACCGGGACCGTTCCCGACGCTCTGACCCTGGAGCGCCGCGACGGGCCAGACGCTGCGACGGAGCAGATCACGCTCCACCCCGATTCGGCCGGGACCTTTCGTTACACCGTTCCGACCGTGCGGCAGGCCTTTGAGTACCGCGTGGCCACGACGCCCGTTCGCACGGACTGGTACCGCGTGGAGGTCGCGCGGCGGCCCCTCGTGCGCCAGCTCCAGCTTACCGTGACGCCCCCGTCGTACACCGGATTGTCGGCCCGCACGCTCGACCCGAATGTGGGAGACATCTCCGGTTTGCCGGGCGCACAGGTGACCATAGAGGCTCAGCTTGGCGGTCCGTCCGTCGAAACGGCTCGCCTCGTGTTCGACAATGACGATACACGACCGCTGGAGGTGGGAGAGGGCACGGCCTCGGGGGCGTTCACGCTGCGGCGCGAGGGGGCATATCACCTTCGCCTCGAAAGCCCGACCGGGACCACGAATCGGGACCCGATTCAGTACCAGATGTCACTGCAGTCGGACGCTCGGCCCTCCGTCAGCTTCCTCCAGCCGCAGGGCACCACCGACCTCACCGACGCCCTTCGGCAGCAACTGCGCATTCAGTTGAGCGACGACTACGGCTTCACGCAGGCGAAGCTCTACTACCGCCTTGCCGAGCAGCGGTTTGAGGAGGGAGAGACGTCGTACTCCTCCATCACTCTCCCGCTGCCGAACCCTGGGCAGTCCCGCCAGACCCTCACACACGAGTGGCTGCTGGCGCAGGACACGGGGCTCGATCCAGAGCCGGGAGACGTCATCTCCTACTACGTGCAGGCCTGGGACAACGACACCGTGAACGGCCCGAAGAGCGGGCGCACTGCGACCCAGCGTCTTCGGATGCCGTCTGTGTCCGAGCAGTACGACCAGCTGAACGAGACGGAGCAGCAGGCAGGCGAGCAGATGGAGAAGCTTCGCCAGCGGTCCGATTCCGTGGGGCAGCAATTTCAGCAGTTGCGACAGGAGCTACGCCGCACCCGCGAGGCCGACTGGGAGGAGCAGCGCCAGCTGAAGCGCATTCAGCAGAAGCAGCAGTCGATGGATAAGGGCGTGGAGAAGCTGTCGAAGCAGGTAGAGAAAATGAACCGGCAGATGCAGCGGAACGGCCTGTCGAGTTCCGATCTGAACAAGCAATTTCAGGAGCTGAAGCGCGTGATTGAGGAGGTCAAGTCGCCCGAGCTGCAGAAGGCATTGCAGGAGCTGCAGAAGGCGATGCAGAACAACAACATGCGCCAGATGCAGCAGGCAATGGAGAAAGTGCAGAAAAGCGAAGAGTCGTACCAAAAGCAGCTGGAACGCACCATCTCTCTTTTTGAGCAGCTGAAGGCGCAGCAGAAGCTCGAAGAAATGGAGCGTCGGGCCGAAGAGCTGAGCGAGACCCAAAAGAAGCTGCAGGAGAAGACGCAGGAACGAATGGACGAATCGTCCTCAGGGGAACAACAGGATGAAGAGAGGGGGGCGGAGCAGCCCTCTGACCGGGAGGAGTCGGGAGAACCGTCGTCTGACACCGAGACGTCCGAAGGGGAGCAAACTGCTGCCGACTCCACCGGAGCGACGCAGCGTCGATCCTCTCCATCGGACTCGACGGGCCGTTCGCAGCAGCAACCGGGGGGACAGAACCAAGAGGGGAAGCAGAATGGAGAACGGCAGGAGGGCGCACAGCGAACGGGGCAGCAGAAGGATCAGCAGCAGACCTCCGGGAAGAATGAGGACCTGGCCTCCGAACAGGAGCGGTCGGCGAAGAAGATGAAGGAGCTACAGAAGGCGCTGGAAAAGGCGCGGCAGGAGATGAAGGACGTACAGTCGGCGCCGAAGAAACAGCTCCAGCAGATGAACCAGCAGCTCCAGCGTCAAAACCTGCCGCAGCAGATGCAGAAGAACAGTCAGCAGCTCCGGCAGAATCAGTTGCAGGACGCCCAGCAGGGCCAGCGGCGCATGCAACAGTCCCTACAGAAGATGCAGAAGCAGCTGTCGCAGATGAAGAGCCAGATGCAGGGTCAGCAGCGACAAATCAATCTCTCAGGTCTTCGCACGGCTCTTGAGAACACGCTCCGTCTCTCGAAGCGGCAGGAGTCGCTCCGTGCGACCATAGACAACCTCGCCGCGAAGGGGCCGACCCTGCGCTCCTACGCCCAAGACCAGAAGATTCTCTCCGACGGGTTGAAGACGGTGACCGACTCGCTTGAATCGATTGCCCAGCGGGTGCCCCAGATGACGAAGGAGGTGCAGAAGAAGTCGGGCAACGCACTTCGGGCCATGGAAACCGCCATGACGGCGCTGGATGAGCGGAATGCCGACCGGGCAACGGGACACCAGAAGACCTCGATGATGCACCTTAACGAGCTGGCCATTCTCATTTCTGAGCTCCTGGAGCAGCTGAGCAACCAGCAGGGGTCCGGCAGCGGCATGTCGATGCAGCAGATGATTCAGCAGCTGCAGCAGATGTCCGGCGAGCAGCAAAAGCTGAACCAGCAGATTCAGCAGCACCTGAACGACGCGCAGGGGCAGCGCCTCACGCCCGATCAGGCCGAGCGGCGGAAAGAGCTGGCCAAGCAGCAACGGCGCATTCAGCAGCAGCTACAAGACATGGACGTGGGCAGCGACGCGAAGCAGCAGATTATGGGGGACCTTCAGAAAATTGCTGAGCAGATGGAGCAGAGCGCTCAGGAACTGGAGGGGGGGCGTCACTCCCGCGACCTCATCGAGCGACAGCAGCAGATCTTGACGCGCCTTCTCAATGCTCAGAAGTCCCTTCGCACTCAGGGCAAACAAGAGCAGCGACGAGGGCGTCAGTCTGAGGACGAGTACGACCAGAGGCGCCCGGGAGAGTTGCCGCAAACGAACGAGACGGACGAGCTACGCCGAGACTTAATTCGGGCACTGGAAATGGGGTACAACTCCGACTACGAAGAGCTCATCAAACGATACTTTGAGCTTCTCCAGCAGAATGGCTCGGCGGTTCCTTCGGATTCCACGACCCAGTAAGCGTATTCGGCCGCGCAGAGTCAAGCCGAAGGTGTCGAGTGCTGAATTGAATACGTCCACTTGAATGCCGCTTCAACGGCCTGAATACCGTTCATTGATCGGCGCTCTACTCGACATGGAAAACTTGACGACTAGTGGGCTTGCACAACTGAAACGCGAGAAATCGCAGATATCGTGACGCTGTTTCCGTCTTTATCTCCTGCGCGCAATATGCTCGGGATCGACCGCTGCCAGCAAACGGGGACGATTCTGGCGTCAGGGGACCGACGCTCGAAAGCGTCACGCTCGAAACCGCCAGAGTCGTTGTGCAAGGTCATTAGTGGATCGAGACACGGTCAAAAGACGAAATTTTCACAGTCTTGACGTAAGTCCCCGATCCAAGCTTCCGGCTGCGTTGATTCCCGGAGCCTCCGGCGGTATACTATTATGCTTCGTTTTTTATTAGAAGCATTTTTGTCGACACTGAAACCCGTTTCATTGCCTCTGCAGGCTGCTCGCCCACGCGGAGCATCCCGACCGTTCGCGACTCCGCAGCGGGAGGTCCTGTGCGTATGTCGGTGTTTTCATCCGCGTGATCGGTTATTACGTGTGCGGCATCGGAGCATTCGGAGCGGTATGTCCGGTCAGTCCACTCACTCCAATCCTGCTTTCGTTCGTATGGCTAAGTCCAGACGCGTTCTCTTCGTCGCCGGTGAAGTTACGCCTTTTGCTGAAACCTCCTCGATCGCATCTTTGGCTCGAATGCTTCCCGAGCAATTACAGGCCGCGGGAGACTTCCAGGCCCGCGTTATGATGCCGTGTTACGGTACCATCGATGAACGCGAGCACAACCTCCACGAGGTCATTCGTCTCTCGGGTGCCGACGTCCCGATGGGGGCGGAGTCGGAGACGCTCACCGTGAAGGTGGCGTCGGTCCCGGACGTGCGATTGCAGGTCTACTTCATGGACCACGAGACCTACTTTGGGGACGGAAGTCTCTCGGTGGATGACAACCGGCCGTCGTTCGACGCGGTTTTCCGTCGTGCATTGTTCTTTAACCGGGCCGCCCTCGAAACCATGCAGGAGCTTCGCTGGGGGCCCGACGTCATCCACTCGCTCGGCTGGATGGGGGGACTTCTTCCGCTGCTCCTCGACTCTGAATACGCCGACGCCGAGTACTTGGGCAATCCCCGATCGGTGTTTACCCCCGACGATCAGGATCCCGGCGCGGCGATTCCCGCGGACCTGGCCCAAAGCATGGGACTTTCCATTGACGGGAGTGCCGGTTCGACCGTTTCCGAGACTGGATTCCATCACGCCGATGCGTCTATCCTGCCCCCAGGATCTGCGGCGGTCGACGGCGCTGACCAGTTTGATTCCGACGATGCGAAGCACGGAACCCAGCTCGCATCGCTTTACGATCAAATGCTGAGTGAAGTCCCTGCGTGATGACGTGCGGGACGGAAACACCCCACTCAGCCGGGGCATTCACCGTAGGACTTTTTCCTCCGTACCCCGATGTTGGAAGACATCGATCAGACGGGCGCGGGTGTCTCCGTGTACCGAGAATCAAGAGGGGAAATAATTTCGGGGGAATGGCCGTTTGCTGTGTCCTGCCCTTTAGGAATAGGACCGTGTCTATGAAGTATACCCGTTTCGTGGCCGCGGCGATCTGCGGTGTTGTGTTGCTCTCTGTTTCTGCCTGCTCGGACCTCACGGGCGTAGGGTCGGACGTAGGAGCTCCTCTGGAGGGAGGGGATCCGGAGTCCTTCGAGATTGTGCCCGACAGTATTGGGACAACCACTAGTCCCTCGGAGACAGGATTTGCCGCTCCGGCCAGGGTTCCCACCAATCAGCGGCGGACGTGGCGTTTCCTTGCAGGGCGCGTTGAGGACCCACTCGCCGGAGGCATCGCGGCAGAGGGATACGTGGACCTCGACTCGTCAAACGCGATCCCGGAGTCCATTCAGGAGGCGGATGCAGATACGCTTGAGGCCGAACTCCGTCTCACGACCACCTACCTGCACGGAGATTCCACGTCGACGGTCGACGTTGAGCTCTTTGACCTGGTGCAGGAGGAAGAGATGGGCGGGGCCCCGGCCGACACGACGCTCGAAACTGAAATGCAGGCTGCTGCCGCCGGATCGGTTTCCCCGACCGATTCGCTGGTGACGCTTTCGCTTCCCTCGTCCTGGATTGCAGAGCATCAGGACGTGCTTCTGGATCCGTCAGCCAATCTGGAAGAGGACTTTCATGGATTGAAGATTGCCCCAACGAGTGGAAATGCTGTGGTTGGGTTCAACTACGGTACGGCGCAGCTTCGCATTCGAACGGCCAGCCGCAGCGATTCCGTCGATTACCGGCTCGAGAAGGCCTTTACCCACATTGAGCGAGAGGATCCTGGCGGGAGCTATGCCGACGAGCTGGAACAGGGGTCGCAGGTGTTGCTGGACGGGGTTGGAATCGGGCTCTCGGTCGTTTGGAACGACACGCTCGTTTCAACCAGCGGGGATACGCTCGTGGCGTCCAACGAGCAGAACCTGCCGTTGAATCGGGCTGAGATCACGGTTCCGGTCGACACGGCGCAGACTCAGGCCTCGCTTGGCGCGGCCGGAGTGCCCGCCTCGTTCGTGCGGCCCTTGCCCAGCGGGTACCGCATTCAGGCCACTCGGGTCACTGATAGTCCGCAGTGCAGCCGGTTCGGCCTATTTTCTCTCTCTCAGACGGCACAGACCTGTCTCGTTCCGACTAGCCCCGACTGGGTGCCGTACGCCGCTCGTGCGTCCTCCGAGGTCGCATTTACAATCTTCGATTACGCGCTCTCTAGCTCGATTCCCTTTTCTTCGTTCCGGGCTGAGCTTGCCGAGCGAGATACACAGAGCCCAACTGAGCAGCAAACGGCTCGGCGCGGTCTCCCCAGTACGCTTCCGGTTGTTGTTCGCACGGAGGCTCCCACCGGAGATACGGAAGCTCTGCCGCGCGTGACGCTGGTCGTCACTCCCTTGTAGTCCGCTTCCGAAGCGTTCGTTGTCTTGGAGTAAATTCGAATTCGTGGTTATGTCGCTGCTTTCGTCCCGCGGTGTTGTGTGGAGCGGCGTTCTGGTCGGTCTCCTGTTGTTGGGAAGTGTCGGGCCGGTGCACGCTCAGTCTAACGGCGACGGGTCCATCTACTCCCGATTTGGATTAGGAACCCTGCAGGACTTTTCCTCTTCGCAGGGGGAGGCCCTGGGGGGTGGGGCGTACGCCCTTCGCACCCTCAACTACAACCCGATGGGGAATCCGGCCCTTTGGGGGGATCAGGTGTTCACTCGTCTCTCAGCGGGCGCCTCGTTCCATCGCATTGCTGCAAATGACGGGGAGGGGCCGTCGAGTCGTCTCTCCTCGGGCCAGATCGAGGCCTTTCAGTTTAGCTTTCCGCTATACGAGCAGACGCTGGGCGTGGGGCTCTCCTTCCAGCCGTATTCGCAGCGCAACTACCGCACGCGGAATCAGGGAGCCCTTGATCTTCGGGTGGCTCCGCCGGACACGACCAACAATGGCATTGCCGAGGTGCCGTACGACGTCAACTTCCGGGGCTCGGGCGGCCTCCACAGCTTTCGCGGCGGCCTGGGGTACCGTGTCGCGGATTTTCTTCGGGTGGGGGCCAGTGTCGACGTGCTCTACGGCGTCTTGGAGAGTGAGCGCAGTACGGAATTTGGAAATGCCCCCATCCGCGACGTGACGACCGTCGACAAGGCGCGGCTGGTAGGCGTTGGGGGAACGGTGGGCGCGCACCTGTCGCTCAATAGCCTCTTCCAGAGTGACGACATGTTTTCGGTGGGTGGGTCTCTACGGCTGCCGACGACCCTCAGCGGAACCCGCGTCCTCACGCTTGCCGAGGGGAGTCCTCTTACCGCCGATACGCTCTCGTCCGTCGACGGAGAGGTCTCGCTTCCCTGGCGCAGTCGATTCGGAATTGCCTATCAGCCGAACGCGCGGTGGACCTTTACGGCCGATGGCCTCTACGAACCGTGGAGCACCTTCACGACCTCGTTTCGCCAGCGTGCTCCCTTTGGCCGTCAGTTTCCGGTCGGAGGGGAGGCGGCCCTTACCGATCGCTGGCGCGCCTCAGTCGGGACTGAGATGGTGCCCGCCGCCGGCGATCAGCTAGCGGGCTACTTTGCGAACGTCGCCTACCGATTGGGGGCCTACACCGAGCGCATGTATGTCCGCCCCGACGGCGAAACCGACCTCCGGACCTACGCGGTTACGGGAGGGATGAGCTTGCCGACCTCTCTTTCTGGCACGCGGATTGATCTTAATCTCACAGCCGGCACGCGGGGCACAACGGCCGGTTCACTCGTAAAGGACAATTTTTACGGGTTCTCCCTTCACGTAAACTTCGGTGAACGCTGGTTCCAAGAGCGGAGGCTGCGATAGTCCTCGATTTTGCCCCCCGTTCCTGCCCGCAGCCGTTGTTTCCGATGGGGGGGGAGACGTCCCGAAACCCACTTACAGGCGTCCAGTCTAACTGCCGAAGCCTGTACAATATATAAGACAGATGAACACTCCCGATATGTCTCCTGCTGATCGTTTTTCCTCCCTTTTGACGCTCGTTCTCGGGCTTGCCCTCGCTCTTCTGATGCCTTTCAGTCTGGCAGCTCAGCCTGCGCAAGGTCAGGATTCCGGGCCGAGCAAGCAGCTGAAGGCGCAGCACTATAGTCTTTACTATGAGAGCTTCAAGAACGACGAATTCCAAAGCGCGAAGAACGACCTGGAGTGGATAATCGAAAACGCCCCAGGCTTTCCGAAGGGCGACGACCGCAACTACCGGCGGTACTATGAGATGTACGTGGGCCTTGCCGGGAAGGCTGACGGGGAAGACCAGCGGAGGGCCTATCTCGATTCGGCCGCGACCGTGCTCGCCACAGCCCCACAGAAAATGGACGAGCAGAGTGTCAACTACGACAAGTATGCGTGGGAAATTCGGAAGGGACGGTTCCTCCAGGAGCATCAGGATGCCCTTCCGGATCTGAGTACGGATGCCCTCAAGAACTACCGGACGCACTACCGGAATGCGTTCGAGATGGCCCCGAAGGAAATCGATCCTTACTACATTCAGCAGGTTCTGCGCGGATACCTCGAAAACAACGACCAGCAGAAGGCCCTCAGCCTTCTGGAAAAGGTGCAGGCTGAGCGCGGGGACGACGAGGAAGTTCAGAAAATTATTTCCTCTGTCCGAAATGACATCTTCGGAAAGAACCCGCGGGCGAAAGTGAACTATCTGGAGAAACAGATGGAGGCACATCCGGACAGTGCGGAGGTCATGCTCTCCCTGTTTGATGCCTACGTTCAGCAGGGCAACATTGAGGCCGCATCGAAGCTTGCCCCGAAGCTCATGAAGACCAATCCGCCGGCGGAGACGGTACGGCAGGTTGCGGAAATGCGGCTCGAAGATGGGCGTCCGAAGGAGGCACTGCAGGCGTACGATCAGGCCGTCGAGCAGGGAGCGGAGCTGGAGGCCGAGGATCACTTTAAACGCGGGCAGGCCTATCAACAGATGAGCAGTTTCTCGAAGGCCCGCCAGGAGTACCGAAAGGCGCTCGACAAGGACTCCGAGTTCGCACGAGCTCTCGTCGGGATCGGCGACCTCTACGCCCGAGCCGTCAACGAGTGCAGCGGGGGGGAGCTTGGCCGGAAGGACAAAGCCGTGTACTGGACGGCGGTCGACAAGTATCAGCAGGCCCTTGAGATGGATTCCTCACTTGAGTCCACCTTGAACAATAAGATTCAGAGTTACCGGAAAGTCTTCCCGACCCAGGAGGACATCTTCTACCGCGAGGATTGGGAGGAGGGAGGAAGCTTCACGATTGATTACGGATGCTATTCCTGGATCGGTGAAACGACCACCGTTCGCCGGGCGCCGTAGTCCTGTCTCCACATTCCGTGGTTCCCTTGAGGCCGGTGAGCACTCACGCTCACCGGCCTTTTTTGGTGTGTGCCATGCATACTCACAGGCTTTAGGGTGAGAGTCCCGAATGAGCCGAGTCGCAGGAATCATTAGCAGAAGGCAAGGCGCTGTCCGTGAGGGTAGGACTGAAAGAAGCCGGATGCAAAAAGGGGTTTTGACGAACA